>CAZXVN010000179.1:0-4067 GCA_964643945.1 uncultured Lentisphaeraceae bacterium
GGTTTTGCCGAGGATGGCGTCGGAGTTGAAATCGACCGTGACGATACCTTCCAGCCGCGTGCCGTTGGAGTCTTCGATTTTGTGCAGCGCCACGTTGATCAGTTCGCCCAGGTTGTCGGCCTCCAGCTTTTTGAACAGGTCAAAGAAGCTGGCGCCTTCGGGGATCACGAAGCGCTCGTTCTTAAGGCGCAGGGTAATGCGGTCCAGATCGTTGGCGTAACGGACCTTGAGCTTCTCGTATTCATGCTGATGAAGGTCGCTGATGTATTTGTAGAACAGGAGGAGTAAGACGTAATCCTTATAAACGCCGCCGTCCACGGTGCCGCGCGACGAGTCCGCGGCGTTCCAGAGGGTCTTGTTGAGCTGGTCCTGGGAGTATTTTTTTACTTCGGCCACGTTGTGATCTCCTTCAATGGGTAGTGATGGGGGTTGCCCGTGCGATTTGCTGATCAATGATTTGTTTTTGCAGTTCCGCCTTCCGGGAGGAAAGACGGAGATAGGCCTTGTTCAGTTCGCCAAAGGTGGCCAAGGCCCTTTGCCGCGCTATAGAGGGTAGGGGGATCTCGATGGATTCCAGATGCCCGAGACTGATAAACGGAATGGTTGTGGTCATGGTCAGCCGTTTGAACAGGTTCTGGCCATCGGCTGAGTTGAAAAACAGCGCCAGATATTCCGGAAGGAGCTGCGAGGGGTCTTTAGGTGTGAAGATCAGAAAGGCAGCGGTCGCGACGCACGGTTCTTTGATGGCCCCGTCAAAAACAACGGCAGTGAAACGCCCCCGGTTGATCAGAAGCACATCGCCGGTACTCAGGCGCTTTTCGACAGGCAGGTCGGTGCGCCAGAGGTCGCTCGCGTCAAGAAAGCCGTCGGGAGTCACGTCTTTAGGTTGGATGAGCAGCACGTTCCCATCGGCGATGCAGTCGGGCTTCTGCCGGAAGGAGTGACCCATCCTTGCCGTACACAGCGCTTTTAAACGAATAGATCTCGATTGCATGCAGGCACTATATCACTACTGCTCAAAACGTGTCAAAAGGACAGTATAAAAATAGTGCAATTGTTTCTTAGCGCTTCTTCCGCACTTCTTCGTCCACCGGCCACACCCTAAGCTCAACCCTCCAACTTGACCCCGTTCTGTCGTAACCCGCGTTTGAGAGCGTTGACCGCTTTCTGATTCTTGCCGGCCTTCTGTTCGGCTTGCAGCAACAGATCACCCAGCCGCCCGTTCATAGAGAGTTGCGGACGGTATCCGCCCGGCTCCGAATCCACCACGTAGAAGAGGCTGTTTCCTGCTTTAAGCCGATAGCGCCGCGGACTATCTTTCGGCATGTCGTCCCAACTCAGCTTGAGTTCCTGCAAGCGAAGGGCGAAGCATTGAGCGGAAACACCGTAACGCTTCTTCAGGCGCAGCAGCATGTCCCACGTCCGAGCCTTCGGAGTGAACCCCAACCGCGACACGCTGGTCTGCACCGCACTGACCGGCATAAGGAAGCAAAACGCGAACAGGCGCGCGAACTGCGCTTCGTCCAGAACCGGCTCGCCGGCCACTGCCACCTGCGCCTTTTCCGCATTATACAACGTGCGCGTGTGCCAGAAGATGCGCCCCAACTCAAAAACCAATCGGTACATCTGAAGCTCCGGCTGCTTTTTGAGCAGGGTGTTGATGAAGAAGAACGCGTTGCGGTTCAGGCGGTCATACCCGCAGAACGTCTCGCACTCTTCAGGCATCTCCATGAAAACGACTCGCAGTCCCGCGTTCTCGAAAAGCTCCAGATAATCGTACACAACCGCGTTGCCGATGCCGAGGTTCTGGCGCACCCGCGCCGCCAGATGCTCGGCCCCGGTCGCTGTTGGCGTGAACGGCACGTACAGCGGCATCTCGGCCATTTTGATCACGCCGCAGAGATCCTCCAGCGCCAGCACCTGTTCCGCAACGGACTGGCAAACGACGTGCGCCGCTTTCAGTTCTCCAGGATCCGCCTCCATGTCCAGCGGCGGCAGCAACACAGGGGCCGTGTCCGAAACCGCCGGAGCGCTCGACTCCCAAGCGTTGTCATCCGCGAACAGGTCATCGATTCGGACGTTCAATTGCTTCGCGATCCGGTACAGCACGCGCCCGGACGCCAGGTGCTTGCCGTTCTCGATCCATCCCAAAGGACCGGCGCGGATTCCGATATCCGTCGCCAGCGTGATCTGAGAAATATGTTGAATCATGCGCACTTGCCGGATCCGCGCACCCACGCGCACCGCAAGCTCCCGCTCTGCCGCTGGACTGCTTTTGGCCATAATGAAACTCCTCTCAACGGGTCACGTTCCAATATAGGGCGTCAATAATGCCCTGTTTCTGGGCCGCACGCAAATCGATAAATCAATCAAAGAGGGGGGGCGGCACTCATTTTCATCCGACTATCGGTGATTGCCCGGCATGAGCCTGTTGTCAAAGGTCGGCCCATGGGAAGCTGTTTTTCACCCGTAGCGTGCCTTGTCTGGCGTGGAAAAAGCCAAAACAAAACCAAAACAGCCCGAGCGAACAGCGCCGGAGCATTCGAAAACGCGAAAATATCAAAGGGGAGTTGAGTTTTAAGTGTTTTGGCATCCCGCCGTGTTTTGGCGTTTGTTTTGGCTTTTGACCCAAATATTTCGACTTATTTCAAACTGTGTCAGGCAAAGCAGATCGACAGGTCACATAAGCAAATAACCCCTAAAACATTGGCGTTTTCGAGGTTTTTTGCTTGAAAAAGATGGTCGGAGCGGAGGGAGTTGAACCCTCGACCTTTTGGTCCCGAACCGCATATTAAAACCGCATATTAATTGGCAATTATTTAAAAATTGTCTAAAAACAGGGCTAGTGGTGGAGAAAGTGGTGGAAATTGGTCTTGAAAAAAGGGGGCATTTAGCGCATACTATTTCTTATCAAAACACGGGAAAAGAAAGAGGTGCAGCATGGGTGTCCTACTCAAGAAAAGTAACGGAAAGTTTCTTCCCGACTGGTATGGCGAGTTCATCGAAGACGGGAAACGGAGGATTGTCAACCTTGAGATTCGTTGGGCTGGCAAGCCGGTCGAGTCGCTGAGAGACGAGGGCGATGAAAAATTCGAGGCCACACGGATGGCAGCCAAAGCAAAGCTCGAGAATTTGCAGATCCATTGGCGCGAGAAGGGGCGGGCGCAAAACCTGACGGCGCGGCTGATCGAGGCCAAGACCGGGCGCAAACTGGAGTATGTGAAGCTGGAGGAACTGGCGGCGAAGTGGCGGAGTGTGCCAAGGGACCACACGCCGGGGAAAGCTTGGCAGTCTTGGTGCGATACGGTGTTCGCCAGACTGGCCGATAAGCTTCCTGTCTCGTTCCTGCATGAGGTGACAACCGAGATGGCGGCGGATTGTCTGGATTCTCTGCGGTCTTCCTTTACGCGCAAGACAGCGCGTGAAGCTGGACAACTGTTTCGGTCGGCTTTCGGCCGGTTTCTTCCCTTGGGCATGCAGAATCCGTTTGAGGGTGGTATCTCGCGGAGGGACAAAGATGACGAGGGCGACATGGTGCATCGCCGCCCGTTCACGGTTGAGGAACTGTCGGGGTTGTTCGATGCGGCGCGGGATGATGCCTTTCTTTATCCATTGGTGGTTACGGCGGCTTGTACGGGTCTGCGACGCGGGGACGTATGCCGACTGAAGTGGGGCGCCGTAGACCTTGGTGCTGGAGTGGTGGCTGTTAAGACCTCTAAGACGGGGGCGAATGTCGAAATCCCGATCTTCAGACCCTTACGGGATGTGCTGGAGGTTGCGTTGGCGGAAAAGAAGGAAAAGGCCTTGTATGTGTGGCCGGCGGCCGCGGCTATGGCCAGGGACAACCCGGACGGGTTGACGTGGCGGTTCAAGAAGCTGGTGGCGTCCGTGCTGCCTGACACCAAGAAAGTCGAGGATGCCGTTCCCTCGGATGCGTTGCCTGTCGTGCCTGTCAAGCTGGCGGATGTGTTGGATGAAGTCTGCAAGGCGGTTGAAGTGCAGATGGAAGAGCCCCGGCGAGGTCGTGTACTGAACACGCTGAAACTTTACGCGTCCGGCAAATCGGT
>CAZXVN010000180.1:0-1852 GCA_964643945.1 uncultured Lentisphaeraceae bacterium
GGCCTCCAACAACAAATTCAAACTGACCATCAGAAAAGCCTTTGGCTTTCGAAGCTTCGATGTTTTACAAATCGCTGTCATGCATCAACTTGGAAAATTACCCGAACCGGTGTTCGCCCATGAATTCTGGTGAGGAGGCATATTTTGATAGTTGATGACGAAACGAGCATCTTGCTCTTGCTCCAAAGCCTTTTGAAAGCAAATGGCCATGAGACCACCACGGCAAAGGACGGACTGGCAGCACTGAATCTGATCAAGCAAAGCGCCTTCGACCTGGTCATTTCCGACCTGCGCATGGTGCCTATGGACGGCATCGCGCTGGTCCGCGAGATTAAGACGCTCTATGCTTCCATGCCCGTTATTCTGCTGACGGCCTATGCCTCCGTCGAAACCGCCATCGAAGCGACGAAGATCGGCGCGTTCGATTATCTCATCAAACCGTTCAAATTCGATGAGCTGATGACCACGGTCAAACGTGCGCTCGACACCGGCCGAACCAGCACCGCCGGCGTCTCGACCGACCCGAACGCGCCCTTGCGCTACCAGTTTGAAAGCCTGATCGCCTCCAACAGCGCCATGATGGATGTTTGCAAAATGATCCAGCGCGTGGCTCCCACCACCGCCACGGTGCTCATCAACGGCGAAAGCGGCACAGGCAAAGAGGTCGTCGCCCGCACGATCCACAACACCAGTCTGCGCAAAGATACGCCGTGGGTCGCAGTGAACTGCGCCGCGCTGCCGGAACCGCTGCTCGAATCCGAATTGTTCGGACACGTCAAAGGGGCTTTCACCGGCGCGGTCACGGAGAAGGAGGGGCTGTTCGAGACCGCCAACAACGGCACGCTTTTCCTCGATGAAATCTCCGCGCTCCCCCTGGTGCTTCAGGGCAAGCTTCTGCGCGTTCTGCAGGAGAAAGAAATCCGGCGCGTCGGCGGCACGAAAAACATCCCGATCAACGTGCGGGTCATCGTCGCCAGCAACTCCAACCTCGAGCAACTCGTCGTTCAGGGCACCTTCCGCGCCGACCTCTATTACCGCTTCGCCGTCATCACGCTGGACATCCCGCCGCTGCGTGACCGCACGGAAGACATCCTGCCGCTCGCACGCCACTTCATCCGCAGCGAAACCGCCAGCCTCAACAAACACCCCTCGCTCTCTCAGGAGGCCGCCGACGTGTTGATGGCGTATCGCTGGCCAGGCAATGTGCGCGAGCTGGAGAACGCAATCAAACATGCCGTGACCTTCCTGCAGGACGATCTCATCACCCCCGACCTCCTGCCGCCACGCATTGTCGCCCGCGCCCAGGAGGTCAAGGCCCAGCAGGTGGCCCACTCAGGAGCGTCCGGCAGCAACACCTCGCTCAAAGGATTTCTCAGGCTCAAAGAAAAAGAGTATCTGGAGCATATCCTCTCTTCCACGCAAGGCGACAAGGAGAAGGCCGCGCAGACCCTGCAGGTCAGCCTGGCCACCCTCTACCGTAAACTATCGGATGAAGAAGCCTCTACTCAGTCCCCGCAATCATGACGTTGCTTATCGTTTTTGCAAAGGAGTGTATCATTTTTGAGAAACCCGGGGCGCTTTCAGAACATGCCCCCCTGCGACCGGACAAATACGGCCACTTTCCTGTTTTTTTTAAAGTGGCACGCCGTGTGCGTTAAACAATTCAAGAAAATCGGCAGGGATGCCGGTTATCAGTACAACGAGTCAAGTAAAAGGAAAGCATCATGAACACAAACCGTAAAGGTTTCACGCTGGTTGAAATTATGATCGTGGTCGCGATCATCGGCATTTTGGCCGCCATCGCCATCCCGAACTTCCTGAGATCCCGCAAGGAGTCACAGAAGAATTCCTG
>CAZXVN010000181.1:0-7228 GCA_964643945.1 uncultured Lentisphaeraceae bacterium
GGTCATCGCGTATGCCACGCGCCGCGCCGGACGCCCCGATCCAGCGGTCATCAAGGCGTGGGACATTCTGAGAACAAACATCCTGATTGATAATCCCGACGGGCTCTGGGGACGCGCCATCGTGTTCCAGGCGGCACCGAATTACCCAGTCGACCAAGGCTGGGCGAAATGCAGCTTTCCCGTCAAACAAAAATTTTTGACGGCGGTCATCGTGGAAATGCTCCAAGCCGATCCCGCTTGCCGCACGGCCGACGGGTATCGCTTCGACGTGGTCAATCTGACCCGCCAAGCGCTCGGCAACTGCGCGGCCATGGTCCACTCGCGGATGATGCAGGCCGCGGTGGAAAAGGATTTGCCGGCCTTCCGCCGCGAGTCGGTTCTCTTGCTGGAACTCGGCCGGGACATCGACACGCTCATCGGTACGCGGCACGAATTTCTTCTCGGCCGCTGGATCGCCGACGCCCGCGCGTGGGGAACAACGCCCGCTGAGAAGAATTATTACGAACGCAACGCCCGGCAGATTCTCACCACGTGGCACTTGCCCGGCGGCGGGCTAAGCGATTATGCGCACCGGCAATGGAACGGGCTGCTGCGCACGTACTATCTTGGGCGTTGGGAGGAGTTCATCAAACGCCTCGAAACCGCGCTGGCCGGCGGTCAGGCGTTCGACCCCAAGGCCTATCAGAACTGGCGCGTCAAGTTCGACGGCGATTGGGTCGATTCCACAGCCGAGAAGTTTTCTGCGACTCCGCAAGGCGATCCCTGCGAAACAGCAAAAAAACTGTTCGAGAAATATCAGCGGGAACTCACACAACCGATCAGCGAAAGCGAACGGGCACCGTAAGGCGAAGGCCACTCGGCCCTGCCCGGACAGGGCCCTCGCGTCATCGCCGCTCAGACCTATTTCGGCTGTTCGCGCGTCACGACCTTGTCGGCGGGCATCTCGTCGGGCTTCGGCGGGGGCAAGGTGACCTTGCCGGTCGCAGCCCACTCGGCACCGCGGGCCAGCGTCACTTGGAAGCCGGTGCCGGACATCGAACGCGTGTCATGGCCGAGCACGGTGTGGAACACGCGGCCCTTCCCGTAGTTGATCACCAGCAGAATCGGCTCGTTCTTGTCGGTGCCGCCTTTGTCCGGTGCGGAGAACGCCGTGGCGATCACGGTGAGGTTCGTTGCGGGTCCGCGCAACTTGGCGTACAACTCGTCGCTGGCATGCTTCCATTTGGACGGCAGGCCGCGCGTGACCGGGTGCTCCGCACGCGTCTCAACGACGAACTCATGATTCGCGCCGTGCGTGCCGCCGCTCCCGCTCGATTCGTCACGCACGATCTTGCCGTCCTGCCAGTACAGCATCGGCCCAGACTTCTCGTTGCGGCCGCCCCAGCCGCCGACGCCGATCATCTCGTTGTATTCGGCCCAGGCGCCGAACGAGTTGTCGGCGGCGTGGACAATGACCAGCCCGCCGCCGTTGCGGACGTACCCGGCGAACGACTTGCGGACGGCTTCCGGCCAGTCCTGGCCGTTGTAGTTGGAGACAATCACGTGGTAGTCGGCGAACTTCGGCGGGCGGTCGCTGTCGATCACGCCGGTTGCCGTGTACACGTCCACGGTGAAGCGGCCGGTCTTTTCGAGCGCCCACTTCATGACGGGCGTCGTGGTTTTCCAGTCGTGGTTGTTCTGGCCGTCAATGATCAGCGCTTTCAGTTTGTCAGCCGCCTGAAGCGATGAACCGATCGTGCTCAGCGCGAAGAGTGCGCCGACGATGATGGATGGGGTTGTCTTCATTTGTTTTTCCTTTTGCCTGACGGGTTGTTTCCGTTTTGTAGCGTGGCTTCCCGTAAGAGATTAAAGCGAAGCGGCGACAAGATCACCCACCTGGGTGGTCGTGAAGCCCAACTGGTTGGCTATCTGGCTCTTCATCTTGGGTGTGGTCGCCGCGAGGTCGGTGATGATGTCGCCAAACCTGTTATCGGTCACGATGACGTCGAATTACCGCGCCACAGCCAGCTTCTTCTGGGCATCTTCATTCAACAAGGCGTTCAGCGCCTGGAGATACGCCAAGATGCTCGCCTCAATCACATCGGTCGAGATGCCGCACCCGTGGAAGACGCGCATGCCGTCACGCACGCGCACCTTCGCTTCGCACTGCGCATCCGTGCCGCCTGTAATGGCGTTCAGCTGGAAACTTTCCAACGACACCTTCAACCCCAGAATCTGGTTGACCGCCTTGAACGAGGCGTTGATCGGACCGTCGCTCGCCGCCACCTGCTCGATCAGCTTACCGTCGCGGTTTAGGCGGATGGTGCTCACCGGCGTGATGGCATTGCTCGCCGTGACGTTAAAGCGGTCGAGTTTGACATGCTCGGCGACCATGGTCTGGACGTTTTGCGCGATCGCCTCAATGTCGGCGTCGCTCACCGTCTTCTTGCGGTCGGCCAGATCCTTGAACTTGGCGAACAGCTCCGTAATGCGTGCCTCGTCCAAATGAAAGCCCAGCTCCTGCAAACGGCTGTCGAAGGCGTGCCGCCCCGAGTGCTTGCCCAGCACCATCTTGTTGCGTGGCAGGCCAATCGATTCGGGCATCATGATCTCGTAGGTCAGCGGGTTGGCCATCATGCCGTGCTGGTGAATGCCCGCCTCGTGTGCAAAGGCGTTCTCACCCACGATCGCCTTGTTGGCTTGCACCTTGCTGCCCGTGACGTTGGTCACGCAGCGGCTGATTGCGTAGATTTTGGTGGTGTCGATGTTCGTCTTGGTCTGATAGTAGTCGCTCCGCGTGTGCAGCGCCATCACCACTTCTTCCAAGGCGGTGTTGCCCGCGCGTTCGCCGATGCCGTTGATCGTGCACTCCACCTGGTCGGCGCCCGCGCGGATCGCTGCCAGCGAATTGGCTGCCGCCAACCCCAAATCGTTGTGGCAGTGCACAGACAGGCGCGCCTGAGCGATGTTCGGCACGTTGGCGCGGATGTCCTTGATCATCTGCCCGTACTGCTCCGGCACCGCATACCCGACCGTGTCGGGAACATTCACCGTTTCCGCACCCGCTGCGATCACGCCTTCGATCATGCGGTAGATGAAGGGGCGTTCGCTGCGCGAACAGTCCTCCAAAGAGAACTCCACATCGCCGCACAAATTCCGCGCATACTTGACCATCGCGACGGCCTGTGCGTACACGGCGTCCGGCTCCATCTTGAGCTTGTACTTCATGTGAATCGGCGAGGTGGCGATAAAGGTGTGAATGCGAGGGTGCTTGGCGCCGCGCACCGCTTCCCATGCGCAATCAATGTCTGCGGGCAACGCGCGGCTGAGACTGGCGACTGCGGCGTTCTTCACCACCCCCGCGATCGCCCGAACCGACTCAAAGTCGCCGGAGGACGCAATAGCGAACCCAGCCTCGATGATGTCCACGCGCAGCGCCTCAAGGTGCTCGGCCACCAACAGCTTGTCGCTCAGGTTCATGGTGCAGCCCGGGGGCTGCTCGCCGTCGCGCAGGGTGGTGTCGAACACATAGATGCGTCGCATGCTCTGGGTCTTGCTCATTGCTGTTACCTCATTGTGCCGCCTAGTCGGGCGGCGTTACTCTCGTGTTGCATCGTCGTCTTCGCCAGAGTGCCTGTCGCGGTTCGCGTCAGCTCCAGAAAAACAAAACTCCCGCGGAATCTGCTGCGATCTTCCACGGGAGTTTTGGCCTTGCGTTTACACTTCAAAAACCTACACGGCAAAAATCCCGTGGCCGCTAAGCAGCCAGAGGCCGGTCAGTCGAAGGTCAAAGGCTAAAAAGGCGCGATTCATTGCGGATGATTCTTTCATAACCCTGCGGTGTCTGACAAGCGAATTTCTGCTTCCCGGTCATGACACCGGCCGGGACCCCGCGAACACGCGCTTCAGAACGGCTTCGTCAGCGTCAGCGTGATCAGATGCCCTTCGGGTCGTTCCACTGCGGCGAATTCGTGGGCATAGCGGAGTGACGCGAACA
Source organism: uncultured Lentisphaeraceae bacterium (assembly GCA_964643945.1). Classification (GTDB taxonomy): domain Bacteria; phylum Verrucomicrobiota; class Kiritimatiellia; order RFP12; family UBA1067; genus JAHFSX01. The sequence goes on from CAZXVN010000181.1 coordinate 3,977, forward strand.
TGCCGAGCTTGGGGCAGAACGCAGAGATTTCGGGGCCGACGCCGAACTTGCGGTCAAGTTCGCTGGTGGCTGTTCGGCCGGAATCCTCGGTGACCTGCTGCTGGTAATAGCCGATCAGGCCCGCGTCCAAGCCCTTGCGCAGGCTTTTGCTGACGCCCCATTCGGTGGTGAAAACCTGACCGGGATCAATGTGCGTTTTCTCCTGCTCATGACAGAACTCGTAGCGATTAAGCAGAGACATCGCCCAGGTTTTTTCTTTGTCCGGATACCAGGTGCCGCCCAGCGTCAGCATGTGCGACCAAAAACCTTTTGACAACAGATCGGGCCGTGTGGGCGAGTAGTCGCCGGTCGGCACCCAGAAGGCATAACCCGTCGCGAGATCGAACTGTTGGAACTGCCACGAGAGCAACACCGGTTCGAGCTGGATATCACCCACGCCAGAGTAATGATCGCTTTTGCCGCCTGCGGTCCAGTCCATGTAGCCAAGAATGACGAGCGCATCCATGCCGTAATGTGCGCCGAAGATTTCTTGATCCGTCATCCAGATCAACCGGGGGGCGTTGACGTAGGCGGAAATATCGAAATCCGGCGGGCCGTCTCTGAATGTGTCCGCGAAATAGAACACATTGTAGTCACGGAAATACATTCCGGGTGGCGGCAGCGATGCGCCTTTGATCCCTTCGACACCCGCGGGGTAATGCCCGGCCACGATGGGTTGCGCCTGCGTTGACGCCGCGCCGGCGAGCACGCCGCACGCGAGCACGAGACACGTTTTAGCTAAGAAAGACTTCATACTCATCCTTTGTTTTGGGATTAAACATCCTGCAGTTTACCATGCAGATAACTTTCGTAGGAGCTGAGATCGAGCAAGCCGTGGCCGGAGAGGTTGAACAGCAAAACCTTCTTCTGGCCGGCTTCGCGGCACTTCACCGCTTCGTTAATCACGGAAGCGATGGCGTGGGCTGATTCTGGCGCGGGCACAAGGCCTTCGCTGCGTGCAAAGAGCACCGCCGCCTCAAACACTTTGGTCTGGTGATACGCCTCGGCTTCAATCAAGCCGAGTTTGAGGGCATGACTCACCATCGGGGCCATGCCGTGATAACGCAGGCCGCCCGCATGAATAGACGGCGGCATGAATGTGTGCCCCAGGGTGTACATCATCAGCAACGGTGTTGTTTCCGCCGTATCCCCAAAGTCGTAGCGCAACTCACCTTTGGTCAACGTCGGACACGCGGACGGTTCGACGCCGATCAGGCGATATTTCTTGTTGTCTTTGATGTTTTTCCGGATAAACGGAAACGCGAGTCCTGCGAAATTACTGCCGCCGCCGCAACAGCCGACGATCACGTCCGGCTCTTCGCCGGCCAGTTCCATCTGTTTGATCGTTTCTTCGCCAATGACGGACTGATGATGGCACACATGGTTGAGCACGCTGCCGAGCGAGTACTTGGTGCCCGGGTGTTTGACTGTATCCTCAATGGCTTCGCTGATGGCGATCCCGAGGCTGCCGGGACAGTGCGGGTCTTTGGCGAGCAGGTTGCGCCCATATTCAGTCAGGTTGCTCGGGCTGGCGTGAACCGTCGCGCCCCAGGTGTGCATGAGCATGCGGCGATAGGGTTTCTGATCATAGCTTACCCGAACCATATAAACATTGCACTCCATGTCAAACAGGCTGCACGCAAAGGCCAGCGACGCTCCCCACTGCCCGGCACCCGTTTCCGTGGCGAGCCGCTTTGTGCCGGCCACTTTGTTGAAATAGGCCTGGGCCACGGAGGTGTTCACCTTGTGACTGCCGGCGGGGCTGGCGCCTTCGTATTTGTAATAGATGTGTGCGGGAGTTTGCAGCGCCCTTTCCAGCCGAACGGCCCGCAACAACGGCGTGGGCCGCCAAAGCGCATAAATTTCGCGGACGGGTTCGGGAATCTCGATCCACCGCTCGGCGCTCATTTCCTGCTCGACCAGATTGCGCGGAAAAATCGCCTCCAACGCTTCGGGCGGGATGGGCTCTTTGGTGCCGGGATGCAACGGCGGGGGCAACGGCTCGGAAAAATCGGCGTTGAGGTTATACCAAGCGGTCGGAATATCCGCCTGCGTCAAAGCGAAGCTGGTTTTTAGATTCATAAGGTGTGTTACTCTTTGTCCATCTTCAATTGATCAGAAAGCGCTTTCCGGTCCGCACGGGCACACACCCGTTGAGATCGGCCGGAATACGCGTTTTCATAAAAAAGTTTGCCAAAACTGAATGGCGATGTCAATCATCTCATCATACTGTCGGAATCAAAGGCGGGAGAGTTCGGCTGGCCCGCCGAACTCACCGCCGCCGCCATTCTCGAACGCCTTCTCGCCCTCAACCTTGATTGTGCTGATGCAACAGGCCTGACAAATGACACGGGCCGAAGCAGGTCGAAATGAGTCGCGTCGTGTCGATCCTTTTTAGTCCGGCTTCCAGCGGTTTTCGTCCTGCGCGCGGGCCGCGCGGCGCTCGGGACGGTAGAGGTAATCGGGCCACAGCGGACAGTTGAGGTCCACCCATGCCTTCAGGGCACGCATTTCATTCGCGCTCAGCTTGACGTCCTTGTGCTGCTTCTTCTCCAGCATCTCGAACAGACGGCTGCGCAGCGTGCCAAAGGTCAGCGGCTCCGCCTTGAAGGGTCGCGCTGCGTACATCCAGTCGAAATAATGGACCCAGCCGCCGGACACCAGCGAGCGGTAGGACGCGGGCACGAGTTCCGCATCCGGTTTTCCGCGCAGGTCTATCCGTTCCTTTTTCGAGCCGTCGTGACAGGAGACGCACCGCTTGTCCAGCACGGGCTGGACAACACGCTCGAAGCCAAAGGGCTGCGAGCCCCACGGCGGCGGTTCTAGCGTGCGCACTGGCTGTCTAAGTGCCTTGGTAGTCTGTTTCATCTGTGGTAGCTGCAACCGATCGTCGTGACAACCAACGCAACTGCGGAGTTCGCCCGGCTGGAGCTGGACGACGCTGCGCATGCGCTGGATCTCGTTGTAATGCTCGTCAAGCAACTGGAAGTAGAGCACTTTTCCAGCAGGGGCCGTAAAGTTCACAGAGCCGTCGTCGGAGATCGGCACCGTGCCGATCACGGCTTTGGCGACATAACTCGGCCAGCCGACGCGCTCGGTCACCGTAATAAGGCCGTTCAAACCAACGACCGCGTTGCCCTGTCTGAACGCATGGGCTCCCAGCGCATTCTGCGTTCGCGTTATGATCTCATGGGCGGGCCCTTTGACTTTGTG
>CAZXVN010000182.1:0-6429 GCA_964643945.1 uncultured Lentisphaeraceae bacterium
CAGGGCCTGGGCGCGGCCGAGGTAGGCGAAATAGGCCTTGCCGGGTTCGAACCACGTCTGGTGGCGTCCGAAATGCGTGCCCCACCAGCCCATGCCGATGCCCGGCTTGTATTTTTCGTCGAACGGCTGATGGACCCAGTGATGCAGAACCAATCGATTGACACCGCACGCGTAGGTTCCGTCGCCGCTGGCTTTCAAGAAAGCAGGGGTTTCGGTCCAACGGCTGATCGGGGGCACACCGGTGAACGATTCTGCCCCGATGACACGGCGCCCTGCAGCACGGCCGGCAGCCGCGATGGCCGTGTCAATTCCGCCTTGGCCACCGGTCCAGAACTCACCCATCGGCGTATCGGCCAGCGCCGCCCCGGCAATCCTGTCGAACGGGCCGCTGTAAGGCTCCCACTGGAAGGTCAGGCCCGCCTCATGCATCGCTTGGGCGCCGGCGCGGAAGCCTTCAGCAAAGAGGGTCTTGATCACGTCGAGGTAATCCCGTTCGAAGCGCGCGCTCCGGTCCGCGTCGGCCACGATGCGGATCTCCTCTCTTCGGCCTTCGGTGACGAGCGTGTTCATGGTCATCAGCCACGGCAGCGGATCGTAGCCTTTCAGCCGCTTGAACTCCTCGCGGAAGCGGGCGGTCCAGTTCTGGTCGCCGGCCTCGTAGCTGTCGATGAGGATGTGGCGGAAGCTCTTGCCCACGAGCGCGCCCAGGTTCTGCTTGAGCGGCTCGATCACCTGCTGCCAGTGATAGCGGTTCTGCTCGGCCGACATCTTGTCCACTTCGAAGGCCTTGTTGAGCACATCGTCGGGCATGGGACTCGGCTGACGTCCGCTGAAGGCGTAGCCGATACGGTAGACGTTCCATGCGCCCGGCGGGGCCTCCCAGACGAGATGGCCCTTCGCGTCCATTTTAGCGCTCAGGTCGATGATCTTGTCCAGCGGGATGACGCCTTCGGCGGGCACGGCAAACACCCCGAGGTCGACCGGGTTGGATCCGGGGAGCGGCAGGTCGATCATGACCTGCTTCCCGCCCTGGACCGCTTGCATTTTGCGCACCAGTTGCTGCATGCCGCGTTCGGGAGTGATCCACGGGCCGCCGGTCGTCGCGTAACCCACGCAGTTGTGCATGCCAAGCTCAAGCCCCAGCCTGTTGGCCTCCGCTGCGGCGTGCTTCATCAGCGCCCACCACTTCGCACTGCGGTAGGTGATGTCGGGCCAGGGGCAATTGGCGGTCGGCTTGGCGCCGACCGTCACCGCAGAGGTTATATGAAAGATCGTCGCTCCGCCGATGCCGGCTTCCTTCATGGCTTCAAGATCGCGGGTGATGCCCTCTTTGCTGATGTTGGGCCCCATCCAGTGCCACCACACGTAAGGACGGACCTCGACGGGCGGATTGCTGAAATCCTTTTCAAGGGTCGCGGCCTTCGCATCCTGCAACAGCGCGGCGGAACCTGCCAAAAGCAGTGCCCAGAAAAAGATCTGTCTTGCCCGCATAATTAATTCCTTATTTTTCTACCAGGATCGCCAGATCGATATACTGGCCGCCCGCCGTCTGGCGCGTATGCACCGCGATCGTATTGGTGCCTTTCTTCAGCGCCTTCCTCAGCGGCTCCGTCACCGGATGCAGCTGGTAGTTGGTGATGAACCTCTCGACTCCGAAGATCTTCTGCCCGTTGACATACACCTCCGTGTCCTCATCATAGCAGATGACGATGGCGCCGTTCTTGATATCGCCGCCGTCATACTCAAAGGTCTTTCTGAAGAAAATGTCCCCGGTCGTCCACTTGGTCCGGATGATCCAGTCCCCATCACCGCCGAACGGCGCAAGGCCGCTCTTCCAGGAAGCATCATCAAACCCTTCCTGCATCCAGCCGTCGGCGGGCTTCTCGAAAACGTAGCGGTAGGGCGTGCTCAGATCCCCGTCCTGCAGGGCGCCGACCAGCACCTTCCACGCAGGCTCGACCGCCTTCAAGGCAGGCTTGGCGGCATCCTGATCATTCCGCTCGTAAGCGGCTTCGCGCGAGGTGATCTCATGAAGCTTCTTCACATCGAACTTCGGCTTGCGGTCATAGTAGTACAGCCCGTTCCTTTCCTGCTCAATGTCAGTGAGCTGCGTATAACAGAAGCCGAACAGGTTCGGGTTATCGAGCATGCCGTCGATGGTTCCCTTGTAGCGGATGTAGAATTCATCAAGCGTTTTCGGACCGGAGCCGTAGCCCCAGCCGCCTTCGGTGGCCCAGCCGATGCCGCCGATTTCGCTGACCATGAACGGAATGCCACGGTCTCTGGTCCGCAACGCTTTGAACGTGCCGTAGCGGGCGGGAATGTTGCGGGGCACCGAAGTGACCGATAAATTACCCATCCAGCGCTCACGCAAACTGACCGGATTACCGTCGTAGTCATGCGCATCCAGGACTTCAGGGTTAGGCAGCGTGTGAACCCAGCCGCTGGTCTCAAGCGCCGGCCGGGTGGGATCGACCGCCTTGGTGACGTTCCACATCATCTGTTGAAGTTCCGCCGCAACCTTTCCATCTGTTTCGTTGAATGCACACCAGCCGATGATCGAAGGATGGTTCCGGTCGCGCACAAGGATCTCGGTCCACTCGTTGAGATAGCCGGAATAGCCATCAGGCTTGAAATTATAACCCCAGTTGGGCGACTCGCCCCAGACCATGTAGCCGAGCTTGTCAGCCCAGTACAGGAACCTCGGCTCGAAAACCTTCTGGTGCAGACGCGCGCCGTTGTACCCACACGCCATGCACAGCTCGATGTCCCTCTTCAGCGCCTCGTCCGTCGGCGCCGTCCAGAGCCCCTCGGGATAAAAGCCCTGATCAAGAATCAGCCTCTGGAAAACCGGCTTGCCGTTGAGCAGTATCCGGCGTCCGTCTATGGCAACGCTCCGCAGGCCGAAATAGCTGTTCAGCTCATCGATCTTCTCTTTGCCACTGTACAGGGTGAGCTTGAGATCATACAGAAACGGAGAGCCCGGCTCCAAGAGCTTCTTCTTTTTCAGGTTCAACATCAGCGCGTTCTGCCAGGGGCCTGAGGTTGTGCCCGATCCTGTCAACTTGCCGTCGACAAACGCTTCAGCCTTGAGCGCCAGATCCTTGTCCAACCCGTCGATCTTTGCGGTTATGACGACACGCGAGTTGCCGGGATCCGGAACAACAGAAAGGCTCTCGACGAAAGACGAACCGACCGCCTCCAGCCACACCGGCTGCCAGATGCCGGTGGTACGGGTATAGATACAGCCTCCACTTTGATCGGGCGACTGCTTGCCGCACGGCTGCAGGCCTGACCACATATCGTCCAGAACCTTCACCACCACTTCGTTTGCCCCGTCTTTTAGCAGCTTGGTTATGTCGAAGCTGAAAGCGGAACTTTCGCCGATGTGCGTTCCGGCAAGCTGGCCGTTGATGTAGACCCAGGTCTTGTAATCCACACTGCCGAAATGAATCCTCACCCGCTTGCCCTTCATGGCGGGCGGCAGTTCGAACGAGCGGCGGTACCAGACATCCTTGAGTTTCTCGGTGTTGCCCAGCCCGAGGCCCGAGAGCTTGCTCTCCGGACAGAACGGCACAATGATCTTTGAGTTGAGATCTTTGCCATACGTCAGCCCCCGGGACTCGCCGTCAGCCGCCTTGTCGATCTCAAACTGCCACTCGCCGTTCAGCGTCATCCAGTTCTCACGGCAAAGGTCCGGCCGCGGATGCTCCGGGCGCGGCACTTCTGCCAAAGTGGTTACTCCGCTGGCGATCAGCGCCGCACACATCAACACCATTCTCGTATTCATTTTCTGTCGCTTGCCTTTCTGATTCTTTTTCGCTGCTCAGATAACTTTACACTACCCGAGCGTGTTTTGCTCGTAATCTTAATCGTAAAAAAAGTTACTCCCATCGTCTGTTCCCGCTCCGCGGTCGGCGGGCTCGTCCATATCTTCAACGTTCGGCGGTCGATGTCCAGCGGACTCACTGATTTCTCAAGGCCCCTTTTCCCTTTATGAATTTGGGCGTGTTCTCTGCATTGCACGTACCACCAGGCTGGAGCTTACCGTCGAGGTAGAGCTTGCCGATCCTCATCTCGCCCTTGAAGTTGAGATCAAGCATCGCGCCGTCAGAAATATGAACCTCGGTCTTGTCACCCAGGCCCCGCGCGTTCGTGAGCGACAGCGCACCCTGCTTCACCGCCGTCTCACCGGTATAGGTGTTTTTACCCGAGAGCGTCCACGTGCCCGTGCCTGACTTTGTGATCGATGTCGTCGCCTTGCCGTGGCGGTCATAGACGTTCTCGATGTCGAAGGCAAGCTCGCCTACGCCGGCGCTTGAGCCGGCCAAAACGATGGTTTTGCTTTCACCATAGCCGGACATCGCAAAGGCGCTGGTCAGTTTCAACAGGCCGGTTCCAGCCTGCTCCAGCGTAACCGTGTCCCTACCACCCGGAAGGTTGATACTGCGGTCTGTCGTCTCACCCGTGCCGGTATAGTGCAGGGTTCCGTTCCAACTGACCATGATCTCTCCATCCGGCGCGGTTTTAGGCGCGCCCAAGCTGCTGCTGGCCTTGCCCTTCACCACGCTGTTAAACGAATCAATACTCAGTGTGCCGCCTTCCAGGATCGTCTGTCCGCTGTAGGTGTTGGCGCCTGAGAGCCTCAGCGTTCCCGCGCCGCATTTCTTGAATGACACGCTGCCACCGCCCGGGCCTTTGGAGTCGGCGATCGCGAGCGAAAGTTCCTGCGGTGCCGTGGCGTCTGCTGTGTCCAGACTGAAGGTGGCGCGAGCCATCATGCCGTTGGTGTTGACACCGGTGCAGATATTCTTGAGCAGAGTTCCAGCCTGCGCCATGGTGAATTCGCCTGCGCCGCCGACATGCAGCCGCAGTTCAGCAGCAGCCCCGTTCACCGTGATATTCGCCGGAGTCCAACGTGAAGGGTCATTGTTGTAAAGCGATGACACGATCTCCATAAGCCCCACCTCGAACTTGGTGGCACCCGTGTAGGTGTTGGGCCCTGTGAGCTTGAGCGTCCCGCATTTGAACCCGTGGTCAACGCGCTTCGAGGTCTGCGTGATGCCGCCGGGTCCGCTGATGCCGAATTCCTTGTTGTTGAACTCCAAGCGCTCGTTCATGTTGACGGTGGTCGCCCCGTTCAGCTTCACGGGCCCGAGCCAGCGGGAATCGTTGCCGCCGGAAATGCATCCGCCGTTGGAGGTGAGCGCGTTCTTCACCGGGGGTCCGTCAAAACTGATGGTCCCGCCCTTGTTCACTGTTATAGGCCCGGTTCCCGCGCCCTGGGTGTGTATCGATAGACAGCCGTCATGGATGACGGTCCCGCCGCTGTAGGTGTTGGTCGCATTGCTGATGTAGACCGTGTGCGGGCCGCGCTTGATCAAGCCGCCGACGCCGGAGATGACGCCCGGCAGGAACACGCGCGTGTCATCGGTTTCGAGCCCGTCGATGGTGAAATCAGCAGCGAGCCTGAGCGGCGCTTTGATCGTCACTTCGGCGCGGTTCTGGCTGTTCATGTAAGGCAAGGCGCCGCTCAATTTGCTCTTGGCGAACACCAGCGCGCCTTTGGAGTTCAGCGTCAGCGAAGAGCTGCCGAAATTGAGTTGGCTGAGCGTGAAATCGCCTGCGGCCTCTCGCGTCACCTCGAATCTGCCCCCCGCGTAAAAATTGAGAATGGTGTCGAAGTTTCCGTTGGCGGCCGGGGCTGCGGCCGTGCCCAGGTTGCTTTTCCATTGCGCGGCATCTTCGAACATGCCGGCTTTGCCCGATGTCCAGGTGAAGTGCATGGGCGCATCGGTCTTCACCACCTGCACAATATAGTCGCGGGTCGATTTGTCCTGGGCCGTGACCGTATAGGTCTGGGGCTTGCTGAAGTCCCTCGCCGTCCCTGAGGCTGGCGTCGACGTAGCGAACCGCGCCAGGTCAAACGTCGGCGCGAGCGCCTTCACATCCGTGGCGGTGGGAACGTAAAGCGTGATGGTGGTGCCATTGACCGCGCCCATGACAGAGCCCGGCAGGTTCAAGCGACAGATATCTTTGACCGTCCAAGGAGCTGTCAGCTCCACAGGGAAGGTATAGCCACGGCGTTCGCGCTTGTGAGCGACAAAGGGTTTGTCATCGGTGACCCGCAGCTCGGGACCGGGATTCTCGAGCTTATCCTGGGTCGGCGGCAGCTTCGCCGCTTTTTCCGTGTCGATGTACTCGGCCAGGTCGCGCATGGCGATGACCTTGTAATTATTGTCCTTCAGGTAATCGACCATGTCTTCGAACAGATCAGGATTGGTTCCGACAGCGGCATGTTCCAAATCTGGAGTGCCATGGAAGCAGAGCACCACCACCCTGCCGGCCGTGGCCTGCTGGACGGCACTGATGAAACCCTCCATGGTCATTCCCACGCCGCCCACGGCAAACGAGGGGACATCAAACGGG
>CAZXVN010000183.1:0-4328 GCA_964643945.1 uncultured Lentisphaeraceae bacterium
GGCGGGCGGCGTACTGGATTAGCGGATGGGCTCGTCAAACGATGCGGTGAAGGTGAATGGTGACCTCGTCCTGAACGGGACAATCACGCTCGTCAGCAACGGCGGCACGGTCAACAGCAGCACCCGGCTATTCACGTATACCGGCAGCTTTATAGGAACGCCCACGCTGGTGGCGCCGACCGGTTACGTGGCCACCCTGGACACGACGTTGCCCGGCGTGCTGCGGGTCAAGCTCTCGGCCATGCTCCCGTTCAGCGAGACCTTTGAAGACACGCCGGCCGGCATGGCGTATGTGCCAGGGTTGGTTGACGGCCAGCGCGGTTGGCAGGCCGCACAGGCGAATTGTGCGACGGTTCAGACGAGCCGCGCGTATGCGGGTCAGAAGGCCGTGGCGTTGACCGATGGGACGGTCAGTCACTCTTTAACGGGTGTCGTTGCGACCAACGTATGGTTTGATATCGTTATTCAGCCTCAGATGAATCCTGACGACGAGCTTTTGCCCCTGGAGCAGAACAGCAGTGTTGCCATGTACGTGAACAGCGCAGGCAAGATCGTCGTGCAGAGCGGGTCGGCGTGGCGCACCTGCGACGCATTCACCGCGGCAAGCAACGAGTGGCTCAGGTTGACGGTCAAGCTCAACTACGCGGCGCGCAAATGGGAGCTGTACGCGGCGCACGCGGAGCAGGGAAGCAAGGCCGTGCGTGTGGCCCGCGACCTTGATTTTGTCGCGGGATCGACAAACGGGGCGGTTCGGGAATTCCGGTTAACATCGGACAACGGGAAAACGGCTTATCTGGACGATCTCTCGGTCACTGATGCGGCCGTCAGCGGCAGGCCCGGACACGTTGACTTTGGCACACGGCTGCTGATAAAGTAAAATTCCGATCGAAAACAAAGAATGGGGTGCGCTTGAGGAAGACAACACGTTTTGCATATTCGATGGCAAGGCACGCGCTGCTCGCCCTTGTTTTCGCATCGGGTCTGACGCGTGCCGGTGCGGCGGAAACCGGCGGGATGGCCGAGTTCAGGAAAATGAAGGTTGGGTTCTTCGCGCATTACGTCTGGGCAGGGGACGGCGGGGGGCTGACCATCGACCGGAACGGCAAGTCTCCTGCCAATATGGATGATTTTGCGAACGCTTTCGACGCAAAGGGCTTCGCCGACGACCTGGCGGCCTGGCAGGTGGAGTATGTGGTGTTCACCGCTTGGCACGCCAACATCAACCCGCTGTTCCCGAGCGAGACGATGAAGAAATGGGGCCTGCCCAAACACGCCTGCAAGCGTGATCTGTTGCGCGACGTGATCGAGGCGTGCAAAGCGAAGGGGATCAAGGTGATCCTCTACACCCATCCCCGCGACGGCCACGACCTGCGCGGCGAAGACCAGACCAAGACGGGTTGGGCACCTGGTAACGGGGCCGATCCAGACTGGGCCAAGTTTGATTTCAATAAATGGAACGACTTCACCAACGATCTCTATGCCGAACTGACGGATCGCTACGGAAAGGACATTATCGGCGTTTACCTTGATGAAGGCAGCAGCGCGGGCGACAGTCACCTCGTGGTGAATTATCCACGTCTGCGGCAAACCGTCAAGAGGCGGAACGCGCAACTGATTATGGTTCAGAATTATTACGGCACGCTTTACTCCTGTGACGTGGGCGACAAGGAGTACCACCATTGGCAGGAGTTTGCGAGCCGCGACGGCGGCGCCTGGCCCGCGAACCGGATGCCGGTGGGGACCTGCTTCGCCACCACCTGGTGGGCCGCCCGCCCCGCAGGGACCAACACGGTGGTCTTCTCGGCGGCGGACATGTTCCGCTACACCGTCCTTCAGGCCGGCGTGAATACGGATGGCGGCGGGGTCCAGTGGGCGGCCGGCCCCTACGCGGGCGGGGGTTGGGAAACCGGCGTGGACGAGACGATGCGTAAAGTCGGTTCGTATATCAAACCCGTTGCCGAGTCGATCAAAGGGGTCTATGCCAGCGCGGCTTACCCGACGCAAACGGGCGCCGCGCTGAATTCGAAGGCCTGGGGCGTCCGCTCGGTGGCCTGGGGTGTCGCGACTGATGCTGCGGACGGTTCGGCGACATATCTCCATGTGCTGACGCCTCCCAAGAGTAAAACGCTTCGCGTCGGCATGCCCGCCAACGGAGCCGTTTTCAGCAAGGCTTCGCTCTTGACCACAGGCCGGGAGATCAGCCTTCAGTCCGATCCAGCAGGGTATCGTGTAGCCCTGCCGGAGAATGTCGCCTGGGATGCGTTGGATACGGTGATCCGGTTGCAGACGGGCACGAAAAAGCCAGAGCGTCGTTGAACGGAGGTCTGCCGGTTCAAGTGGAGACTCACATGCAAAACACCCCTTCTTTTGCGCTGATGGCGTCCGGGTGGACGCTCAGCCTGATCGGTTTCAGCGCGGATGCGGCGCAGACGGTCTGGCGGCTCGGTGCGGCCATGTTTCTCGCCGGCCCGGTCATGTGTCTGATGGCGCTCGCGGCGGTTGCGAGGTATCCGCTCACCCGGCGGCTGGCTGGCGGGCTTTGACGGCGCAACATGGAAAGGTCAAACGATGAAACGACTACTGCTTCTCTGCCTATCGACGGCGTTTCTTGCTTATGCCGAGTTTCCCGCATCGTATAACGTTGTCTGGGACTCACCCTCCAAAGACTCGCTGGACTCGATGCCGCTCTCCGGTCGCCATGGCGCGGGCGCGAACGTCTGGGTGCAGGAGGGCAGCGTCTGGCTCTACCTCGCGCACAACGGCGCGTACGATGAGAACGGCCGCCTGCTGAAACTCGGCTGTGTGCGGCTGACGCCGGAGGGAACAAACCTCGGGGGGCCGGGATGCCGGCAGGAACTCGATCCTGCCACCGGCACGATCACGATCCGCCAGGGGACTTTTAAAGCGGCGCTCTGGTTCGCAGGCGAAACGCTGGTGTACGAATCAGAAAACGGCACCCCGGCTCCGCTCGACGTCGCCTTCGGCACCTGGCGCGAGAAAACCAAAGAAGGCATCCGCAACGACATGATGGGCGCGAAGACCACCTTCACTGCCGATCAGATCAAAACTTCACCCGGCGGGTTCCTCTGGTTCCACCGCAACGGCGATTATCCGATCGACCTCGCGGGCCTTGCAAAGAGCCGGGGAACATCGATCGACGCGGTGCCCGCTGTTACCGCACGCCGCGTCTCCGGTGCGGCGGTGTGCGTGGAAGGAGGCCTGTCACAGCCCGTCGAAGCGGAGGTGCGCTGGCAGTTCTGGAACGGGAAGGCGTGGGCCGGCGTAGCTCCGCCGCAAAAAAAACATGTTGTCACCATGCGCCTCGCCTCCGCCGTGGATGCCGACCCGGAAAAGTGGCCGGCCGAAGCCCAAGCGATGCTGGACGCTTCCGCCCGTAAATCCGCCAAGGCAGACGAACGGAATCGCTGGGACGGGTTCTGGGCGCGCAGCCATGTCGTCATCAATGCGAACAGCGCCACGAACGATCCCGGCTGGTTGATTGGCCGCAATCATCAACTCTTCCGCTACATGCTCGCCTGCAACCGCGATGGCGAACTGCCGCTGCTTTTCAATGGCGGCATTTTCACAACCGACAACAACGGCCGCATCAAGGGTAACAACAATGATGAGCTGCCCACCTTCGAGGGCGAGCCGGTCACGCCCGATTTCCGGCGCTGGATGGGTTGTTGTTTCATGGCGCAAAACCAGCGCTGGCTCGGCTGGCCCACGCTTGCCAATGGCGACGCGGATTTGCTCTCGCCCACCACCCGTTTCTACCGGGACCGGGCGAAGATCGCCGCGGACCGAGCGAAGAACCAGGGCGCGGAGGGGATCGCCTACACCGAGCCGCTGGACATCTGGGGGCTTTGCCCGGTCGCTCCGCGGCCCGATGGTCTCTGCGGTGCCACCCATTTGACCTATCACTTTTCAATGGGCGTGGAAAACGCATGGATGAACCTTCAGGCCCACGATGTCATGGGCATCCCGCTCGACAAGGATCTGCAATGGATCGCCGGAACCGTGCTTTTTTATGACAGCTTCTATCGTTCCGAACACAAGAAACGCAGCGGCAAGGAACTCGGTGACGACGGCAAATTGGTGATGTATCCCGGCAATGGCCTTGAGTTCGCCGGAGACGCCACCAACCCCATCGACGCCGTGGCCGGCTTCACCCGCGTCGCCGACAGCCTGCTGAAACTCGCCTCTCTGCCACCCGCGCTCCGCACCCGCTTTGAGTCCATCCGGAAAACCATCCCGCCGCTGCCTGTCGGCCGCAGCTCAGGAGCGCTGTCCCTGCTGCCGGCCAAGAGTTGGAACAGCGAATACAA
>CAZXVN010000184.1:0-18692 GCA_964643945.1 uncultured Lentisphaeraceae bacterium
ACCTCGTACTTGCCCACCCACAACTTGAGCGACGCCACCCAAACGAACTCCATGCCCGTTGACGGCGACGCCCACGGCTCACCCTCTGCCGGCCCACTGTTTCTCACCTTGGCTGCGCTGGCCAAAGCCGCCGCGTCCGCCCTTTCCTTCGCCAGCCGCGCAGCCGCCTGCCGCTCCGCATCAGCCTTCTCCCGCTGTGCCGCGAACAGCCTCGCCGCCTGCTCATTCCGGCTTCGGGCTTCTGTCTCCTGTCTCCTGTATTCTCCATACGTCCTATACGTCCCGTAAGCCAGCGCGACCGCCGCAACCGCCGCCAGCCCCAGCGCCCACGCCTTCTTCTGACTCCTGACTCCCGGCTTCTGACTTCTGTCTCCCGCCAGCGCCGCCACGAAAGCGGAGCAGTCGGCGAACCTCTCCCCCGGCTCCTTCGCCAGACCCCGCAGCAGCGCCGCGTTCTGCGCCTTGGTCAAAACCCCCAGGCTGTCCGGCTTCTTGTTCTCCGCCGCATTGGCCATGATCACCGCATCGCCGGTGTCGAACGCGCTCGCGAACGGCACCGCGCCGCTGACCAGCTCGTAGAACAGCGCGCCCAGCGCGTACTGGTCCGCGCGCCCGTCCTGCTTCTTTCCTACCCACTGCTCCGGCGCCATGTACGGCCGCGTGCCGCTCGTGTCGCCCTTCTCCTGGCTCACCCGGCTCATGCTCGACCGGATCTCCGCCGCCAGCCCGAAGTCCAGCATCTGGACGGACAACCCCGTTCCCCTTCCGTCCCCGCTCCCCGTTCTGTCTTCTGACTTCTGTCTTCTGACTTCTGTCTCTCGCGTTTCGACCATCACGTTCGAAGGCTTCACGTCCCGGTGTGCCACCCTCATGCCGTGCGCGTAGTCCAGCGCCTCCGCGACCTGCCGGCACACCTCCAGCGCCTGCGCCACCGGCACCTTGCCTTCGGAAAACTGCTTGCGCCACTTGGAGAGCGTAACCCCCGGCGCGTACGCCATCACCATCAGGTAGTAGCCCGGCAGCACCCGCAGCGCCTGACGCACCCGCTCGTCGGCATACCGCGTCTCCTTGGCCTGATGCAGGTGCAAAGCGGCCGCGATATGCGGGTGGTGCAGCTTGGAGACCAGCGCGAAATTCTCCCGGATGCGCTCCAGCTCCTCGGCGTTGTTCCTCACCAAAGGCGGCAGCCCCTTCACCGCCACCTCGATGCCCGCCACCGTGTCCCGCGCCAGGTACACCGTGCCGAACCCGCCGCCGCCCAGCTCGCGCAGCAGCTCGTACTGGTCGATGCAGCCCAGCGGAGCGCCTTCGCGGCCTGAGGTTTTCACGTCGCCCATACTCACCGGCCCGGCCCGGCGCATCGTCTCTTGATCAAAATCTTTTTCGCTCATGCGATTGCTCCTTTACATCACATCGAATGGAGCCTCGAAAGCGGGACTGCCACGATCTTCTCGGCCAGGTGGCGGATGCGCTCCATGAGCAAAAAACAATCGCCGGTCACAGGCTCCTTCTCACGCGAATGCCCGCCTGTTTGTGGAGCGTTGGTCGTCCCGCCTCACTGCTTCACCTGCGCCGACGGCGAATTGGTGCCAGGGGCGGACCACCCGGCCGTCTTGGCCTTGATGTGCTGCCACGCGCCGGAACCGGCAAGAACAATCTCTTCCCGCAGTTGCCGCGCCTTTTCGGTCGCGCGCTCCATCGCGGTCGGCTCCGGCGGCGGCTGAGGCAGCAGGTCGCCGTAGCCGGCATTGATCAGCGCGCGGCTGAGTTCGTGCCTCGCCACGGCGTCTTCCCATTTCCAGCTGCGGATGTCGGCGCATGTGCCCGACAGGGCGACAAAGCGTTTGGGCACCACCACAAGCCCTTTTCCCGTCCGCACCAGATGGTGTCCGGAGAGCCAGACCAGCGAGCCCGCAATCACGGCCGCGCCGAGCACCGTCGTCACGCCCGCCCATATCCACATCCGCATCCGGAACGACCGGCTCCGCACCACCGAGACAAAATGCGTCCTCATGCTCACCTCCCGCCGTACATCAGCCAACCGGCCACACCTGCAGCGACCAGCAACACAATCACCAGAACGATCATGCCCCAGTAGCTGCGGTGGCGGCATACGCCCGCTGGCGGCAGCGCCGAATCGATGCGCGTCCGACCGGCCCGCGCGTTGTACTCCTGCTCAAGCGTTTCTTTTCGGTTCACAAATTTCTCTCTCCCCTTCTGTCTTCTGACTCCTGTCTTCTGTCTTCTGACTTCTGACTCCTGACTCCTGTCTTCTGACTCCTGTCTCCTGACTCCTGACTTCTGTCTTCTGTCTCTCAAAACACCGCCCCCAGAATCGGCGAGCCGGTCGTGCCGCACTCGTTCCAGAGCCCGATCTGCAGGCCGGCGCCGCTCTCGGCGTGGTTGATCAGGCCGATCTGCAGGCCGCGCAGACGCGTCGCGACATTCCAGATGCCGCCGATCTGAATGCCATTGACCGTATCCGCCCGATTGTGGATAAACGTTACTTGAAGGGCGAGGGGCGCGTCGCCTTTAATCCGGTTATAGAGCCCTCCCACCTGGATGCCGCTGAAATCGTTGCAGATGTTGTCGAAAAAGTTGCAACTGATGCCGGCCGCATCGCCGTTGATCTCGCCGCTCACGCCGACATCAATCCCGTAGATGTCGTTGTGCCCGGCGGGCCAACCCGGCGAGCAGGCGTTCACACGAAGACCGTAGACGTTCCACCCGCGGGAGTAAGGGATACCCCACTCCAGCACCGTAATCGCGAGCGGGGTCACAGGCCCTTCGTGAGAGGTCTGCACCGATACGCCACCCGTTGCGCCCATCGGCACCGTGCCGGGCGGCACCGTCGAAGGCGGGGCCGTCTTACCCCCCGGGTTCATGTCCGTCCCGGCTGCCGCCGCGAGGGCGAGCCCCACCGCGACGCCCGCCGTCACTATTTGTTTCATCTTCATCGTTCGTTTCCTTTTTCTCTGTCTTCACTCCTCACCGATGGATATTCAGCTCCTCAATCGTGTAAAGCCGGTTGATGATTCCGTCCGGGAAACGGTCGCGGTCATACACGATCCGGGCCTGCAACGTCCTGTTGACGTTATCCGTCGCAAGGATCGTACAGTCGTAAACCCCGGCGAGCGCGCGCACCCGTTGCGTAAACAGGGTCGGGTATTCCGAGTGAGACGAGAGGAACCAGGCGTTGGCGATCGTCACCATGCAGATCTCTGCCTTGCCGCCGACCTTCACACACGCGTCCGCCAGCCAGGGCGACACGGTTGTGGCCATCTTGTCGGCCACACTCTTCAGCGCGTCTCCTGCACCACGTCCGGGCGCGCCCTGCACGTCAAACCGGTTACGCGCCACCATGTCCGTCATCACCTGTTTCGTGATGGCGTTGAACTCCGGCGAGCGGGTAACAGTCGCATCCACATCGCCCTTATAAACCACCCGCGTACCGCGCGCGTTCAGCGGTTCGCAGGTCACGCCGAGGTCCGCATAGAGCTCGGCCGGCCCGTCATAGACCACTTTGTAGTTGGCGGCCGCCAGCGCGCCTTGCACGCCGTTGCCGAGCAGCGTCGCAACCTGCGTGGCATCCTGCCCCGCAGCCACGGGACGCACCCGCACCCGTACCTGCTCCAACACCGCCGACGCCGTGGCGATCTGGGTTTGCGCCGGACGCAGATCCACCGCCGTCGGACGCGCGCCAACCCCGGTCACCTGCACCGGCTGCGGCGTCACGATCATTCCGGGACTGGCCGTCACGGACACGCCGCCGGCCGTTGTTGCGGGATAGAGCACCGTCTTCGTTTCCACCGTCCGGCAGCCTGTCATCGCCAGCGCGAGCATGCCGGCACCTGTCACAAACATCATTTTTTTCATGATCGCTTTCCCTTTCTCAGCGCACGCGGAAAATCAGCCGCGAGGCAAACCAACACACAACGAACACAATCAACAGCAGCACGATGTTGCGCAGCGTGACCAGCGCCAAAAGCTGGTCCACCACGTTCTCCTGCAGCACATCCGGCTTGTAAATGCCGCGTCCGCTGGCGGCCGCGACGATCGCGAAGCTGTCGTTGATGTCACGGAACTTCGCGTCGAACACGACCTCGGTGCGGATGGCGTTGGCCTTGATTGCCGTCGCCGAGCCCGTCACCGCGCCGATCCGGTCGCCGACCGGATCAACGACCGTCACGGGCGAGGCGTCCAGCACCGACACCGCGCCGGAAAGCACCGCCACCTTATCGCTGGCCGAACCTCGCTCCCCGCCGATGTCCTGATTGATCCGCTTGAGCAGAGAGTTGCTGACCTGCCGGTTCGTACCCACACGTTCGCGCAGAAAACGGGCCATCATCCGGTCGCGCACACTGCCGTTGGGGAGGTCAAGCACGCGGATGCTTTGCTCCTTGGAAAGACAGCGCAGGAAGTTCTGGGTCATGGCCCGGCCCAATGGGCCTTCCAGCGGCAGCACCAGAATCCGGTATCCCGCCAAACGCGAGAGCACCTGGCTAGCCGCATCTTCCGCCGCCTTCTCCATGGCCATGCGCGTGTTGCGGCTGACCATCTCGTTGTCCGGGCCCGGATCGTCGTAGATGCCCTCGACCGTTCCCGCCCACAGCCGCTCCGCCGTTTCAATACTGATCAGCCGTAATGAAACCCGCACGCTCGCTTTGCCGGCCCCGTCCGTCGCGTCAATCACACGTCCGATGATGAAGGCTTCGGCCATTTTGAAAACGCCCGTTTTCGGCAGCGTCGCGGGATCATAATCGCCGAAGTCCGTGGCGGCGTCAAAGAACCGGTCGACTTCCGTCCACTCGGCCGCCTGATCCTGATGCGTCAGAAATTCAAACTCGGAAGGCGCCTGCACCAGCCCGTTCTCGAACACCGTTGCGAACTCGTTGCCTTCGGGAATCTTCGCGTTTCCCCGCATGAGTTTGACGAACGCGATGCGTTTGACTTTCACGCGGCTGTCCGTGGTCATTTGCATGACCGCCTGGAAAGCGGCGTCCTCCGCTGCGTATGAAAGCTCCCGCGGACCAGCGGTAACCGTCTGAGCGGTTGTGAGAAACCCCACGGTGCCAAGCGCGGCAACCGCGAGACCTGTGAAACGTTTCATCGTGATGCTCCTTTGTTTTGTTCCCGCCGGACACCGCCGGCGGAAAGCGTTGTTGAAGAAGAAGTCAGAAGAAGACAGGATTCGGAATCGCCGATGCCGACTGCTTTTTTCCGTCTTGCTTTCATTCCGGCTCCTGACATTTAATGCCCGTCTTTTCTTTCCCCTTCTGACTTCTGTCTTCTGACTCCTGGCTTCTGTCTTCCGACTTCTGTCTCCTGTCTTCTGTCTCCTGACTTCTGTCGCCCGTCTCCCCGAACCCGGCCAGCTCGGCCGCGAAATCGCCCGTGTCCCGGTCGCGCCTGCGGCCCGCGCGGTCCAGGTCTCCCACGGCGTCCTGCACCGACTCGGCGTCGCCGGTCTTGTCCTCGATGTCGTCCGCGAGCCGGTCAATCAGGTTCTCGTCCACCTTGCCGCGCAGGCCGTGCGCGATCAGCTCCATGAAGCGCCCCTTGACCGTGAGGATCGTCTGCTCGTTCTCCGAGAGCAGCATGAACTCGCGCTCCAGGCTCTTGTACTGCGTCATCAGCGTCTGCAGCTCGGTCTTCAACATGCGCTGGCGGACCGGCGAGGCACCCTCGTAGGCCTTCTTCTTCGAGGCGATCACCCCGTGCAGCACCTCCATCTCGGCCGACGCCTTCTCGCGCCGCGCGCGGTTCTCGTCCAGGCCGCTGTTGAGCGAACCCAGCATCGCCTCGGGCGAACGGTCCACATGGATCTTCGCCCACAGACCCTTCACGCCCGCGCCGATCTTTCCGGCCAGAACGACAGTCTCAGCCATGGCCTTCTTCGCCAGCTCCTTCGTGGCGCTGCGGACAAGCCGCTGTTCCTCCTCGCGGTTCTCGGCCCCTGTCTCATCCTTCTGACTTCTGTCTTCTGTCTTCTGACTTCTGACTTCTGTTCCCATAACCTTCTCCTTCCATCCGTGCTCCGGACACCGCCCGTTACCTTGATTCGCATGCAACACGCAGAACGCCGCCCCGCACCCCTTCTCCGCACAGCGCCCCCCGACCGCCCAGCGGTTCGGCAGACTTTGCTCGCATATGCAACACTGTTCGCGCTTGTCATTCATTTAATTCGTATACAATACCGTTTCCATTCTCCAGCCTCAAGCATCCCGTCTCCAAATCCTGACTCCTGTCTCCTGACTCCTGTCTCCTGTCTCCTGTCTCCTGTCTTCTGTCTTCTGTCTTCTGTCTTCTGTCTTCTGACTTCTGACTTTTTCCCTTAAACGCCGCTATCTTACGTTTTGTTTACGTCTGTTGTCAACTGCTATTATCAATTATTTTTAAATTATTTTATTTTATCTCTGTTACTCATTACACGAACTCGAATCTTTCGCCGCTCTCGCCCCCCCATCGGACGGGCCCGCCCCTCACAACGTTCCCCCGGCCTCCAGCCAATCAGGAAGATACAGACGCCGCACGCCCTCGTAATCGTCGCCCGCCTCGCGGTCGAGCGTGAGCAACACCTTCGGATAGTTGTCTTTAACCGCCAGCAGCGGCGCGGTCTCCCGCTCGACCGTCGCCTTCGTCGGCAACAGATACGCGACCTGGATATACGTCTTCTTGCCCTCGCGCTCGGCCACGAAATCGATCTCGAGATCGCCAACCCGCCCGACAGACACACGACAGCCCCTGCGCAGAAGCTCGAGACAGACCACATTCTCGAGCACTCCCCCGATATCGTCCGCACGGTGTCCGAGCAAGGCCGTACGCAACCCCAGATCGCCGACATAGTGCTTCTCGTTCACCTCCAGATGCCGCCGGCCCTTGATATCGTACAGCAGCACCCGGTGGGTCAGGTGCGCCTCCGCGAACCACCGCATGTAATTCAGGATGGTGTCCACCCCCACGGAAAGTTTCTGACTCTTCAGAAACGCGTTGATCCGGCTGGCGTTCGTGAGATTGCCGATGTTGTCGAAAATATACCGCCCCACCTTTTCGAGCAGGGCGTAGTTCCGCACCTGATGACGCCGCACAATGTCCTTCAGCATGATCGTGTCGTAAACGCCCGTGACAAACGGCAGGAACGTCGCCTCGGCAAGCGGCCCGAACTCGTGCAGGCCGGGCAGCCCGCCATAGCGCAAGAAGGCCCTGAACGCCTCGGCTGTTTCCGTTTTCCGCAACCCGTTGAACGCCCGGAACTCCGTAAAGGAAAGCGGGTAGACCTGCACCTCCACGAACCTTCCCGCCAGCAGCGTGGCCAGCTCGCCGGAAAGCATCCGGGCGTTCGACCCGGTGATCACCACGTCCATGTCGCGCCGCCCGGACCCGTCCGCAACGATCCGCTCCCAGCCCTCGATCTCCTGGATCTCATCCACGAAAACGTGGCAGACCCCCTTGCCTTTCGGGCACGCGGCTTTCACATGCGCCGCCAGATCATGATACGTGCGGATCGCGTCGAACGCATACGACTCCTTGTCGACGTAGACGATCCGCTCCCGCCTCACCCCGTCCGCGACCAGCTTGTCGATCAGCCGGACCAGACAGCTCTTGCCCGAACGCCGCATCCCGGTGACGACCTTCACCACCGGCTTGCCCAGAAACGGCTCGATCTGCTTCACATAGAGATTTCGCTTATACACGACAAAAACTCCTTAATGCCGATTCCTTTTGATATGGACGAAATATATCATAACCCGTCACCGCACACAACCAGGTGTTACCCGGCCCGCGTCGCGTCCTCATTCATCGTCTGCTGCCTGTTGTCCACCAACACGTTCGCTGGCTTGATGTCGCGGTGGACCACGCCCTGCCCGTGCGCGTATGCCAAAGCCTCCGCCACCTGCCCGCCCCACCACACGTCCAGCATCGCACTCCGCTCGGGGTTCGTACCTTACCCTCGTCCCCACCGATTCCCGCAGCTCCCCTCAACTAATGCACTTCTCGCACTAATGCAACAATACACTTCTTCTACTGACCTGGGAGAAGGACAGCCCGGAACCCGATCCTGGAGTCGCGGTGGTTCGGTTTGCGGCCGCCGCGGTCCGCAACCCGGCAATCGCCCGCGTAGCCGCGCCAACTGCCGCCGCGGGCCACGCGGGGCGAGCCCGACGTCGGACCTGCGGGATCAGTCACACTCCCGGACGGATAATCGCCGTACCAGTCCTGGCACCACTCCCACACGTTGCCGAGCATGTCGTAAAGACCCCAGGCGTTCGCCTGTTTCTGCCCTACAGCATGCGTCACCTGCCCACTGTTGCCGCTATACCAGCCCATATCCAGAGCTCCTGCATACGATCCCACCGCCCCCGCTCGACAAGCATACTCCCACTCCGCCTCCGTCGGCAGCCGAAACCGTCCCCCGGGAGGGACGCGCGTCTGCGCGTCCGCCAGCTTCGCGTTCAGCTTCCTCATAAACTCCTGACAGTCCTCCCAACTCACCTTCTCCACCGGCAAATCAGCGCTCTTAAAGTTGCTGGGGTTGGTGCCCATGACTGCCCCCCACTGCCGCTGCGTCACCTCGGTCTTCCCCATCCAAAACCCCTTAGTAAGCGTCACCCGGTGCTGTGTCTCGTCTTTAGACCGGCCCGTTTCGCTTTCGGGACTCCCCATCATAAAGCTACCCGCCGGGCACCACGCCAGCTCGATCTTCACGCCGCCGCCGAGGTCTAAAGTCTCCGTGTCGCCAGGGTTATGTCCGGCCTTCTGCACGGCGGCGCTTGCCACCTTTAGCCTCTCGCTTTCAGCAGCCAACGCTTCCTGCTTATGCGTTTCTTCCTGCTCGGACGCCGGACGCGCAGACGCGCGTCCCTCCGAGGCGTTAACGGGAGGGTCAAGCGTCTGCTTGACCGCAAGACGCGCCTGTATCTCATGCCGGTTCCAAAAAGCCGCGAACCCATAGGCGGTCACAGCCGCAACCGCTCCAGCCGCAACCCACAGCCACGCCTTCCTCTTTCCTCCGCCATCCGCCTTCTGGCCACCGCCCTCTGGCTCCCGACGCCCGACGCCCGACTCACGACTCTCGACTCCCTGTCTTACGACCTCCACCTTCCAGTTTCTCTCCCCCTGCCCTCCGGCACCCTTTCCCGCCAGCGCCTTCACAAATTCCCCGCAGCTCGCGAACCTCTCCCCCGGCTCTTTTGCCAGCGCCCGCAACAGCGCCGCGTTGACATGCGCCGGCACGCCTTCCAGCGGACGGGGTGCCTCTTTCAGCACCGCCTCGCGCAGCACCGCTGTGTCGTGGCCCTCGAAGGGCGGCGACCCGCCCACCAGCTCGTAGACCGTCGCCGCCAGCGCGTACTGGTCCGCGGGCGCGCCCTGCGGCCGCCCCTGCCACTGCTCCGGCGCCATGTAGGGTCCCGTGCCGCTCGTGCCGTGGGTGGTCTGGCTCACGCGGCTCAGGCTCATGTGCAATTGCGCCGCGAGCCCGAAGTCCAGCACCTTCACCTCGCCCGCGAAGTTCACCCGCACGTTGCTCGGCTTGATGTCGCGGTGGATCACGCCCTGCTCGTGCGCGAAGTCCAGCGCCTCCGCGATCCGGTAGGCGATGATCGTCACCTCGTCCAGCGTCAGCGGCCGGCCCTCCTCGCGCCGCCGCCGCACCCACTGCCGCACGTCGTAGCCGTCCACGCACTCCATGACCAGATAATAGTCGCCCGTGACCGGATCCTTCTCCAGCGTGTTGACGTTGGCGATGTTCGGGTGGTGGAGCTTCGAGACCAGCCGGAAGTTCTCGCGCACCTCCTCCATCTCGCCGCTGTTGTGCCCCACCTCCGGAGGCAGCGCCTTCAGCGCCACATCCAAGCCCGCCACCTCATCGTGGCAGCGGTACACCACGCCCATGCCGCCCTGCCCAAGCTCCCCCTCCACCCGGTAGCGCCCCAAAAGCACCTCGCCGGCCGCTAGGCGCCGCCCCGCAGGCCCCGCCCCGCCCGGCCGCATCGTCTTGACGCTGCCTAGGCTCAAGTCATCCGCGGGTGCGCTCCCGCCATGCCGCAGGGTCGGCGAATCGCCCAGGCTGCGGTCGTCCGGCGGCTTGCCGCCCATCGTCTTTTGATTGCCGATCGAGTTATCCATGGTGTTTGCTTGAGAAACCAGATGTCAGGAGTCAGAATGCGTGCATCTTTCACCGCATTTCATTCTGTCTTCTGACTTCTGTCTCCTGACTCCTGTCTTCTGTCGCCTATCCGAACCGCGCCTGCCTGAACTTTTCGAACTCGCGCAGCATCGCTTCCGTGATCGAGCTGGGGACGCGCCGCCGCGCCTCCTCGAAGTCCCCTGCCGTCAAAACAGGATCGCCATCTTCAAGCACGGCGCGGCCGAGCGCAAGGCGCTTGGCCGTGTTCACGACCGCCGCCACGTCGCTCCCGGAAAAGCCCTCCAGCGCCTCCGCCAGCGCGCCTCCATCCACCGCCTCGCCGCACACGGCGCTTCCCAGATGCTTTTTGAAAATGCCCAGCCGAGCCTCGGCGTCCGGCGGCCCGATGAAAATCTTCTCGTCGAAACGCCCCGTGCGGAACACCGCCTCGTCGATCTCCCACGGCTTGTTCGTGGCGCCCAGGATCAACAGCACGTTCTTCGTCTCGCGGAAACCGCCCACATCCGCCAGGAACTGCGTCACGATGCGGTGGTCGGCACCGGAGGTGCCGTCGTCGCGCTTGGGCAGCAGCGCCTCGACCTCGTCCAGAAACAGCACCGCCATCGGCTGCTCCTGAGCCGTGCGGATCAGCCGGCTCAGCCGCTGCTCCGACTCGCCGTACCACTTGGACCGCAACTGCGCGCCCGAGGCATAGTAGAACGGACACTCCAGCACTCCCGCCACCGCCTTGCCCAGCATCGTCTTGCCGGTGCCGGGAGGGCCGTACACCAGCACGCCCCCGCCCGGATTCAGCCCCAGCGCCCGCGCTTTCTCGGGGCTCTTCATCGGATACACCACCATCTCGTGGATCACGCGCTTCGCGTCGGCCATGCCCGCAATGTCGTCGAATGTCACGTCCGGCTTCTCCGCCACCAGCCACTCGTCGCCGTCGGAAGGCTCGACGCTCGACTCACGACCAGCGACGGGCGAATGCTGACCGCCGCCCGCCGACTGCCGCTTCTTTAGCTCATTCGCCAGCGCCACCCACCCCTCCGCGTCCTGCGCGTGCGCCTCGGCCACAGGCCCGCTGCTGCGCTCCGCCAGCGCGAAGCCGCACTCCGCCGCGCGCGCCGCCGCCGCCGCCGCACGCCCGTAGTCGCGCACCTTGACGAACTCCGCGCAGGCGTTCTCGTGCCCCGTTTTGATCTCAACCATCGAGCGCATCGTTGTCCCCTCTCACTTCAGCATCTCGCGCACCTTCTCCTGGCCGCCGCCGATGCGGCGTTCCAGATCGGAAGAGGTCTTCGCGCTCACGCCGGAAATGTCGGCGGACACCTCCTGCTCCAGCGATTTCGTCAGCTCCTCCATGGACGGGATGTGGTCCTGCATGTTGCCTGTCGCGCCTTCCATCTCCTTGTCGTACAGCGACGCCCAGAAGCGGTCCGCGTCCTGCTGCTCGCCCAGCAACTCGCCCGCCGTGTCGAACACGTCCTCGACCATTTCCGGATTGATGTCCGTTACCTTGTTGACCGCCGCCAGTGCGCTGGCGAACTCGGCGTCGGTCCCGGCGGTCTCCATCTTCATGAGATACTGCTCGAACACCCAGCGCTTCTGCTCCAGCTTGGTCATCAGCACCTGCGCCGCGCGGTAGCTGGTCAGGGAGCGCTGCGCGGCCGCCTTCTTTCCTTCCTTGAGCGCGTCCCGCGCCTTCTGCCAGTCCGCCTCCGCGTCCTTCTCCATACGCTTGGCGCGGTCTTTCACATCCTGCACCGCGTTCTCCGCCTGCCGGAACGCCCGCCGCCGGTCCTTGCGCACCGCCCGCTCTTTTTCCTTCTTCGTCTTGATGAATAGAAAACTCATACCATGCTCCTTTCTGAACAGCAGAAGACAGAAGTCAGAAGACAGAAGTCAGAATAAACACGTCGAGAAAGTCGCTTTTGTCGATCGTTCCATTCTGATTCCTGACTCCTGACTTCTGTCTCCCGTCTCATTCTGACTTCTGACTCCTGTCTCCTGACTCCTGCCGTCTCACAGCCCATACTGACTAAACGTCTTGACCTCGATCTGCACGCCGCCCGCGCCGATCCGCGTGCCGGGCACCAGCCACCCCGCCGCACCCTCCGCACGCCAGGCGAACGCGCCGCGCTCGTGGCACACCGTCACCCCCTCGCACCCCGGCAGAATGTTCCCGAGATCCAGGCAGGACCACATCACCGCATAGACCTCCGACACCGCGTCCCGGCGCCGCAGGATGACCGCAGGCGTCTTGCCGCGGTGGCACATCTTCTCGTCGCGCCCCCCGCACGCCGCGCACCGCGCCGTATCGAAAAAGCAGCCGTGCGCCGTCAGCCCGAAATCGTATGCGTCCGCCGTGCCCGCCAACCCCAGCGCGGCCACTGCGGGAAAACGGTCCGCCGGAAAGCGCTCGCTGCCCTTGACCGCCCGACCCTGCCAGAAAACCCCGCAGGCGGAGGCTTGCATCACACCGTTCTCAGTCCGCACACCGTCATGCACAATGCACTGCCCGTCGGCGTACTCCAGCGTGCAGTGAAACTTGCTGATGCGCGCGTTGCGTTCAGGAAGGGCCTCGCCGTCCGGCTCGAACAACCGCGTCACGATCTGATTGGCGCGGTTCTTGCCCAATGTGACCCGACTTCCCGCGATCAGATGCGCAATCCGGTTCCCGACGCGAAGAGTCACCCGCTCGGCCGTCGCCGCCGCAGGTGCCGCAGGCAGCGGGTGATGCAGCACCCAGCCCGACTCAAAAAGACTCAGCCGGTGAAACGCCGGCGGCTTGGAGTGCAGCAGGTTCAGCAGTTCCTCGATCGAATGGGCCTGCCCGTTCTTGACCAGCTTGCTCACCGCCTCGGCCGCGTCCTGGTGTACACGGATATCCGCCGCATGCCCGGCCTTGATGTCGTTGTTGATGTTGAAGGTGATGTTGTCCGCGACCTGCTTGGTCGAACAGTCCGCCGGATAAACGAACAGGCATACCTCGGTCTCGTATGTGGTGGTCTTGCCGTCTTTCGTCAGCCCGAAGTAGACCGACGCCGAGAACGCGCCGTGATTCATGGGATGCACCGGCAGGTTGATCCCGCGCGGCACCCCGAGCTTGGGGTTCGGCCAGTTGAAGGGATGCTCGACCACCTGAGAGATCCCGTTCGGCTTGAGCCACACGCGGACGTGCTGGACACCCTCGACAAGCGGCGTCAGCCGGAAGCGCACCAGCGCGCTGGCACCCGCCACGCAGAACGCCAGGGTGTCGCTTTCCACACACAGCCACGGGCAATCCCCGAAGCCGTCATCGTCCGTGCCGACGCTCTGCGCCGCCGCAGTCCGCTCATTGACGGGTTCGGTGTTGAGCAGAATGATCCGGGCCGGCCGCTCGTCAGGATCTGGCGTCCTGATGATCGCGGCAACCGCCGACGGCGCCTCGCCCACGGAATCGCCCGGCCTCCGCAGATAAGTCGGCTCCGGCCGGAAACCGCTCTCGGCTTCCGCAGGCGTTGCCGCCGACGGACCCGGCGCCAGCGGCGCGCCGCATCTGTCGCAGAACGAGCCCTCTACCGTCTTCCCTCCGCATGTCCGGCAACTCACCCGAGCCATAAGTTATTCTCCTCAATGCACGATCGTCTGCGGCTGGGCCGCCTGCCGTTTGGCAGCCTCCACCGCCGGCTCGAGCATCGTTTTCAGGTTCTTGTCCTGCCGGTCGTTGGCATCCGCGTAGAGCTTCTTCATCTCAGCCAGCAGCATCTCGGCGTTCTGCCTGGTGCGGTCGCTCATCTTGCCGAGCGCCTCCGCCGCCGCCGGGCTGCTGTGCGCCGCCTCGGCCAGGATCTGCTCGGGCGTCATCGTGCGGTTGCGCTCCACCATCATCAGCTCGACCAGCTGACGCCGCAGGGCGGGATCGTCCACATCCGCCAGCATCTGCTCCGTGGTCATCCCCGCACGCCGCTTGGCCTCAGCCGCCTTGCGCTCCAGCTCTATCCCGTCTTTCCGGGAACGCATGTCCAGCGCCCACTCCGCCTCGGTCTTCTCCTGCTGGAACGTCTCGTTCCGGGCCTTGGCCTGCGCGTTGGCCTGCTTCACGGCAAGCTCAAGATTGTAATCGTCCCATTTGACCTTGACGCCGATCGCCTGCTCCGCCTTCTGGTTCTCGACATCGTGCCGGTGCCGCAGATCGTCCAGCTCGTTCAGATGCGCATAGCCGCGCAGCAGCACCGTCCGCTCCTGCTCGCGCTGGGCCTGCGCGATGCCGTGCTCGTGCGCGGCCTGCTCCTCGTACTCCAGCAGGTCGGTCTTGTCCTTGAACTGGGCCATCGCCTCTTTGTTCAGCAGCCCGCGCATGGCCGACGCGTACTCCAGCTCGCGCCGCTTGATGTCCACCTCGCCGAGCCGCTCCGCGTACTCCTCGTACTCGTCGCCCGTGAACTCCGCCGACGACACGCGCACCACCTGCAGGCCGTACCGCCCGATGTCCTCGCCGATCGCCCGGACCATCGTCTCCTGCAGGCGCAGCCGCCGCTCAGGATCGCGCACAAGGTCATCCAGCGTAGAGGTCACGCACAGCGCGTCCACCGCCGCGCGCACCGCCCCCTGCAGCGCCTCGGAAAGATCCTTGTACGCCAGATGACGCCGGTCCTTGAGCCCGTTCTCCAGCAGCGCCAGCGCGGCGGCCTTGTCATTGCCGAACCGCAGGATCACCTCGCCGTAGAACTCGATCGGGTGATGCTCCGCCGTACGCAGACCGGTCACGCGCAGCGGCAGCGCCACGTCGCCGCAGTCGGCCATCACTGCCGAGCGCGGGGGCGGGTCGCCGAACCAGTTGATCTTGCGCGCCAGGCTGTCCGGGTTGTGACGGCCGCTCTCGAGGATGCCGTGGATGTGGCCGCCGTCCAGCACCACCGCCACCGTGCCCTCCTGCACCATCAGGTCGTCCTGCAAGAGCCGCTTGATGTCGCCGATCTCGAAGCGCTGCGCGAACAGCCCCGGATCCTTGCGCCACACGCCGCCGGCCATCACCGCGCGGTCTTCCGGGAAGAGCGGGGTGTTGCAGTGCGAGCAATACTGCGACGCGTTGCCGATCCACTTCTTGCACGAGGGACACTTCCACCAGCCCCCCGGCGCGGGCACGCCGCACTTGTTGCAGAAGCGCGCGGCCTTGCGCACCGAATTGCCGCAGCGCGCCCACTTCGGATCCAGTTTCGCCTGCGCCAAGGCCTCGCCGCCCAGCGCCCGCCCCGTCCGGGGGTCGATCAAAGCGTCACACCGGTCACTGAATATGCCCATCGTATACCTCGCCTTTCATTGATTCGAATTCAACAGTCGGATTAGCACTAATCCTTATTCAGTTTTAAACACAATACCCGAATCCATTCATTCATGCACGAAATTACTAACAGAAGTCAGAATAGTGGAAGAATTTGCTTTCAACCGTTTGCCCGTCTTCTCTTTCCCGCCTCAGTCTGACTTCTGTCTTCTGACTTCCGGCTTCTTCTCCCCATGTGCCCCGCACACTCGCACGCCCTGCCGTTTCCAGCAATCGAAACAGACCGGCGCGCCGCAGACCGTGCAGGCCTGCTGCAGCGCGCCCTTGCTCCGGTAATAGGTGCCGCACGCCTCGCAGGTCCCGCCTTCGGCGGCCTCCCGCTTGCTGCGGCTCAAATAGTCGCCCAGATCCGTCCGCGAGACCCGGTACAGCTTGCCCAGGCGCGCGGCGGGCAGCTCGCCCGCGCGCACCAGCCGGTAGATGAGTTGATAGGTCACGCCCATCTCGTCCGCTACCTCCTCCAGGCTCAGATGCTCTTTGTCCGTCGGCATATACACACCTCCTCTTAAAACGCCGCCATCTTACGTTTTGTTTACTTCTGTTGTCAACAGCTATTTTAAAATATTTTTTATTGCTGTATTTTTATGCCTGATATAGCGTCCCTTAAACGGTTTCCCTGCTACTTGAACGTTGAACTCTCAACGTTCAACTTTAAACTCTCAATTTGAGAAGTTACCCTCTAGTTTGTTCGCGGCGCAGCCGTGCGGTTGGCTTGTCGATCCTCTCATTCTGTCTCCTGAATTCTTCGCAAACGACTTGATTTTTTAGCGCGGTTTCTAGGCCGTAAGGCACCTAAAGCCTTCTTCACGGCATATCAAACCGGTAGAAGCGACCCGGATAATTGGTCGAGGCCGTGTCTGAGAAAGTGGCCGTGCCGTTACTGAGGGTGACGGTCTCGACGGGAACCCAGACGGCACCCGTCAGATTCGTGCAGGCCTCCACCGCGACCCTATAGAGGAGCCGCCCCAAACGCGGCCAACACGCATCCGGCACCCAGGCGCATATTGCTTTTCACCAGCTTCTCTCCTTCTGCAGCCACTGAGCGGCTGCGGCTGTGAATCACTTCTTCTTCATGAACTCCGCGGCGGTCTGCAGCCTCGGGGGATTTTTGTCGGTCTGGATGTCGGCGATCACTTTGTCGATGGCGAGGGCGTTGGGATCTTCTTCCCCCTTCTTCTTCGGTTTGCCCAGGGCTTCGCGCATCTTCCGAAGCGCGGGAACCAGGTCGCGGGCGTTCCCGCCGTAGCGCCCCAGGCAGGCCAGGCACTTGTCAACGCGATGGCCGAAACCCCACCGGTCGGGCTCCATGACGTCCACGCACAATTGCATGCCCTCGGTGATGTGGTGTTTGGAGAGCAGATCCAGTCCTGCCAGGCGGATGCCGTCGGCGAACATCTCGTTGCTGGGCGCCATCTTCCGGACCGCCTTGATGATGGACGGCAAGAGCACCGCCACGTCGCGTTCGGTCAACTTGCCATAAATGCGCCCGAGCGATCCGCGGGCGACGCTGTCCTCATTCTCCAACACCGACAGCATGGCCGGATAGAGCCACTGGGTGTCGACACCCTCCAGCGATTCGGCCAGGATGCTGGTGCGGGGGGTGCGACTGCCGGGGAAGGGTGAGAACAACGCCATGCAGGCGGCACGCTGGGCCATCCACCTCGGGTCGGACGGGTTGGGACTCACGGTCATGCGCAGCAGATCGTTCACGCTGGCTTTGCGGGCCTCCGGCCCCAACTCCGCCAGCGCCAGGCACGCCAGGCTCTGCAACCACGGGTCAGCCTCCTTGAGCAACGCCCGCAACTGCGGCGCGGCCGCATCGGCCCGCGGCCCCAGAAAGCCCAGCGCTTCGCAAGCCCCGTAACGGGCCTCTGGGCTGGAACCGGCCAGCAGTTTCAGCAGCGCCGGCACAGAATTTCCCTCGCACCGGCCCAGGGCCTGTGCCGAACGCTTGCGCACCGCCGGCGACCAGTTCGACAAGCCGGCCAGCAGCTGGTCAGCCGTGCGCCCGACGTAACCCTCGGTCGCAACCGAATGGGTGTAGTCGCGTCCTGCGGCGATGACCTCCGCCGTTTCTTTGGCGTTCAAAGCCGGAGCCGAGCACGGCCTCTTGCCCGTCAGACAGAGGCTCTTCAGCGGCAGCGCGTAGGCCAGCAAATAGGCGCCCGTGGAGTCCCAGTTCGTGTATTTATTATGCTCCTCTTCCCCTGCAGGCGACCCTTGTCCACGGCTGTCACCAGAATCTGCCTCGCTTCAGCGGTGTTGCCCGCCCAGCCATAGACCCAGCCGCGCGTGCCGGTCGGGCCCAGGTTCCAGTCGTGGTTTTCGTCCTTCTTGCCACCCTGGGTGAAATCAGGAACAGGCTGTTTTTCCTGTTTTCCTTTGGTCTGAGCGCCCGAGGCCACGATTATCCCCACATACAGCAGGACACTCAATCTGATTGCTGCATTCGAAATCCGTTTAACCCGTTTCATCTTTCGATCCTCTTTTCGTGTTGTCCGTTGCAAAGCCAGATTCCATCAGACACGCCATGCCCATCCAGTTCGTCATCTTCATCCCCTCTGTCCCCCTCCCTTTTTTTCAGGTCGCAATGACCCCTTTTTCGGTAAATGTTTTAATTATCACAGGCGCGGCGTCAGAACGCAACGCCTCAAATAGGTGACAAACAGGTGACAAGGGTTGCGGGCGGCAGCCCTAAGCCCGCCGCCCGCGGAGCGGGAACAAACGAGAGGGCAACTTGCGGGAGCGATTCAGATTAGAATTGCTGGATCGCGCCGCCCGCCGGGCTTGCCCCGGTGGTGGCTCACGCTGGGCGCTCAGCGCGGGGCTGTGCCTGGTTGGGCCGCGGGCGACACCGGCGGAGCTGATCCGACGACCTGCCCGGCAGTCAACACCTGCCGATCCGCCAGCAGCCGCGCGCGCAACTCGGCATAGGGCACATCCTGCACGGCCACACCCCCGTCAATGGCCAGCGCCGCCGCCGTGGCTGCCGACTGGCCGAGAATCATAAATACCGGTTCCATGCGAATGGAGCCATAGGCGATATGTGACGCCGATACACAGATCGGCACCAGCAGGTTGGCGCATTCCGCGCGGCGGGGACGAAGCGTCCGAAAGGCTATCTCGTAGGGATTCTTGAGCGCAATCTGCAGGTCGCCTTCATTTCGCACGAAGCCTTTTTCGTCCACATAGCGCTGTGAGATCGGAAGAGCACACGTCTGAACTCCAGTCACC
>CAZXVN010000185.1:0-16008 GCA_964643945.1 uncultured Lentisphaeraceae bacterium
CTCACACCCGAAGAGATCGCCATCGTGGAAGGGTCTTGAACCATGACCGAAGAACTGACATTAAAGGGCTTCTGGTGGACTCCTGACGTACCCGATCGAAGGTGGTTCGGCGTTCTGAAGCAGACCGAAAAGGCTATTGAACTTGTTTGCCACTCTGACCACGGTGAGGAAGGTGTGCTCGCCCAGGCGCTGGATGCTTATCACGGCGTCCGCTTCAACTCACATAAGGACAGGGACTTTCAGAAGAAAATAGCGTATCTCTTGAAGTTAAACGACGGCGTAATGTCGGGCTTGGTATCTGACATCGCGGTTTTTGCAGAACAAGTCCTCGCTACACGCAATTACTACACCCATCATAATCCCAAGTGTCTGTTGGACGGAAAAGTCGCACAAGGGCGAGACCTAATGCGGATGAATGAAAAACTCCGCATACTGTTGCAGTCTTGCGTGATCTGCGACATAGGGTTGCCCGTTGAACGGTGCGCTGTACTGAGGCACCAGATCGCCTCAGAGATCGTCATGTACTGACCAATACGGCGATGAATCGCAGTGCAGACGGGAGTTGACACTAACCCGATCTGTGATCGTCCCGCAGGCGTGTCGGTTCGCCGAGCTTGCTACTATTCCTCTTCGGCGTCAGCCGCATCAAGCGCGTCGTGGAAATCGCGCTGTCCGTTCGCGTCGAAAAGAGACCTGTCGAAACCGTCCCGCAGGCAGATCGGACGAACGCGGATCTTGCCGGTCTCGTTGAGCTGCATCACATATCGTAAGAGCGTATCAGCGTCTTCCGAAATGACATGCTGCGCATCACAAATAGCGGCTTGAGCGATGATCTTCATGTCATCTTTGATTGCCGGCCTACTCTCGCCCTCTGCCTTGAACGGCTTAAAATCCAACTCCGCCGTTTTGATGGCATCATCCCAGTTGAAGGGTAGAACAATGCAGGATCTAAGGATTTCGGGCGGGATCGGCTGCCGGACACAGAATTCACTGACTACGATAGTCGGCAGGAACACGGGTATGCGATCTTCTATGAAATGTCTCCAATAACGAAGAGCGGTCTCGTGGTGGCCACGAGCCGGGTCGGCCAACGTGATGAGAAAAGACGTGTCGAGTACGATGCCAGCGCCCATCACGTTCCTCCCCGTTGCTCGCGAACCCATGCCACGGCGTCCGGTACGTCGCGCCAAGCTTTCGCGCCCTGCTCGGTAAACCGATTGAGTGCCTCCTCATCGTACGTAGGCTCGTAGTTCTCGAAGGCGATCAAATGCACGTTCCGCAACTGGCCTGTCCGAAAGTGTTGTTCAGCTCGCACCCGCAAAAGTGCGTCGCGGTACACGCGGTTTTGAGGTTCGTCACGGATGTAGTCCTGCGATGTGTTGACGATGACCGTCTGCCCCGTGTCCCGCAACCGCAAGTGAACATTGGCCTTTTGAGCCCCGCCCATGTTCTCGATTATGCCGAACAGATACTTCTCGACCGTCACCCATGGAACGACGGCTCCCACACGGAAGTCCGAAGAGTGCGTCAGTCGCACGGTGGGCAAATCCGCCCGGTCGGGCTTGATGTCGTATTCCAACCCACCGTCCTTACGGGCGTTCGCCTGCCACTTGGCAACCACTTCCGCTCGTTTTGGATCAATCTCGCCGAGGGAATCTTCCCGGGTCAGAACGGCAAAGTCGGTCTCTAATGCCAAAGAGGTCGCGGCGGTAAGGATGACCCGTAGCTTGTAGGAGCCTTCTCCGATCTCCACATGCGTCTCATTCAGTTTTCCCTTCTGAGAACCGGCAAGGAAAGCCTCCACCTGTTGGTTAAACTCGTTAAACTGGGACAAACCGATTGTACGCGGCGTCAAATCGACGCCGGACACCTTGCCGCGCAAGAAAAAGTCGATGGATCTGATTGTACTCATACCGGACGGTAGAAATATACGACAGTTTCTACCCCGACGGCAAGCCTATCGTTGCATCCATCTGCCCGGAGACAAAACGCAGTTGCATCGTCCCGCAATAGTGTTACACTGATGCCATTCAAAGAGAGGAGTGCGTATATGGAACGGCGCGTTGAGATCAACCCCCTGGTATGCCACGGAACCCCCGTGATCAAAGGGACGCGCATACCCGTATCGCAAATCGTCGGTGCTTTGGCTGGCGGCGACGAGATTCGCGACATCCTTGAGGATTATCCTACGATTACACGGGAAGATGTGCTTGCCGCACTCGCGTATGCAGGCGACATCGTGCGTTTTGAAGAAGCTCCGTATGACCTTTGTCCGGCATGAACTTTCAATATGCTGCGTGACAGGAACTACGTCATTGCCGGCCAGAGGCAGTAGCCTGTGTTGCGACGGGGAGCTGTTTCGCGCCCGACCTTGAGGGAACGTACACCTTTGTCGGCAGTGGCGGCGGGGGCGGCGGCGGGTACGGCGTCACCCTCCGGGAGCCTGCCGCGCTTGACTACGGAGGCCTCCTCGGAATCCTCAATTCGACACTGCTCAGCCGGTACCTGCGCAGCCGGTACCTGCGGGCGACCAGCACCCCGTTCCGCGGCGGCTACATCGCCCTCAACCGCCAGTACATCGAGCAGCTGCCGGTCGCGGTTCCAGGCGAAGAGGCGGCGGCCGCATTGCGGCAGGCAGCGGAAAGGATGACCGCCTTGCACGCGCGGGCAAACGCCGCGCGGTCACCCGTCGAGAAAGAGGCGGTCCAGCGTCAGCTTCACGCGACCGACCGCCAGATCGACGCGCTGGTCTATCAGCTCTACAACCTCACACCCGAAGAGATCGCCATCGTGGAAGGGCGAGGGTCGTGATAGATGCCAGTCCGTCTTTTTTCGGACGCATCCCCGTTCCTTTGACTTGGTACTCGCACCAACTCGAAGCAGGTGGCGCGTGAATCAAGGCTATCGAGCGGCTACGCTTAGTCCCACACTTCGTCGGATACACATAGTCCAATTGCTTAGTCGTTACTTCACAGGCAGTTACCGACTAAGCGAAGCGATTAAGTGTAACCGCTTAAGTGTGAGATTAAGTGTGACGACGCGGTGTGACGTGCATGCGCATTGGGTGCCATGCAAACGCTGAACTGGGATGGCCGCCTCAGACTCATGAGAAGAAAAGCTGCAAGTCAATAAAACGGGGATACGCTCGTCTTTTTGCCGTAGACAAAGCGCGGTTGTATCGTCCCGCAAGAGTGTTAAACTGGTTCTATTCAAAGAGAGGAGCGCGTATATGAAACGGCGCATCGAGATTAACCCCCTGGTATGTCACGGAACCTCCGTGATCAAAGGGACGCGCATACCCGTATCGCAAATCGTCGGGGCTTTGGCTGGAGGCGGTCTGATCGACAGCGGAGCGGGATCGACGAAGCAGGTCGACGAAGTGTAACCGACGAAGTGTGGGACTAAGTGTGGGGCACGCGGGAACGCTTATTATGGCAGAATGCTTTGGTCATGAGAAACTGACAGTGTATCGGAAAGGCATGGCATTTGCGGCGAACCGAAGCGGTTTGCTGGAGGGTCTCCGTCGACGAGTTGCCGCCTGCGACCACCTTGATCGCGGAGCAGAGAGCATTCTCGTCAACATTGCTCACGCGAGTAGTTCGTGGTCTCCGAAGGAACGGATCGTCTATCTGGGACATGCCAACGGGTCTGCACTCGAGTGCGCCGCCTGCCTAGATGTGTTTGTCGCGAAGGAGCTCTTGGCGAGCCACGACGTCTTTCCTGGCAAGAGTTTGTTGGCCGAGATCGTCAGTATGCTCATTGCCATGCGGAAGGCGACAGCTAACAGGGTGTGTGAAGATCGCGCCATGTATCGCACGGAGAAGGGCAGTCTGTTCAGCCATGAGGATCTGGACGTGTATCAGACAGCGCTCCGACTCACGGGTTGGGTAGAAAGCCTGTTCACCGCGTTCTCGTGCAGCGCAGACCTGCTTTCCAAACTCGACGCTCAACCACGGCGATCGTTCTCAATCTGGCAGAGGGCAATGGTCGTTTCAGCGGAGCCGATCAGGCGAAGTTTCTTGGCATCGCATACAAAGCGACCGTTCAATCGGCAGCACTCGTAGACTTGGCAACGGCCAAGGGTTCTGCGGAACCTTCCCAAGTAGATGACGGCCGCGAAATGTTACGTTGCATCGCGGCAATGCTCACATCGCTCTCAAAGGGCGCCTCCCATGATACGTAGTCCAACACTTGATCCCACACTTCGTCGGATACGCTTAGTCCAACTGCTTAGTCTTTGTTCCACAAATAGTTACCGACTAAGCGAAACGACTAAGCGTAACCGACTAAGAGTGAGATGAAGAGTGGCGAATCTAACGACCTTCTTGCCTCACAGCGCGTTGGCATAGGCCAGGACGCAGACGCCTGCGACAAGGATGGCGAGAGCCAGGCGGATGCCTTTCACGGCGCGCGCGTCGGCGCCGCGCCACTCGCCGGTCAGGAAGCCGTTCACCGTGCCCGCGAAGATCGCGAGCGACATGAAGATCGCGTAGCCGACCGAGACGCCGAGTGTTCCGAGCCTCGGGCAGCCGACGCCGAAGCAGGCGATCGCGCCGTCGTGCAGCAGGGCCATGACGAGCGCGATTGCATAGACCGGCAGAATGCCCGGCCGCACCAGCGTGCCCCAGGTCTTATTCGCGGTCAGCTTGTAGGCGCAATAGCCGCAGGCGGAGAGCGAGCCGCCCCAGAGCGCGAGTGCTGTCACCGCGAAGCTCGCACGCCAGCCGGGATTGCCGAACGGCTCGGCGGCGGCCTGCTTCATGACGTCGCCGCCGAAGCCGAACGCCAGCGCGTAGCAGGCGCAGAAGACGCCGGAAAGCACGGCCACGGCGATTCCCTTCGAGAGATTGCGCGGGGCCTGGCCGGTGCCGCCGCCTTGTTCCTTGAGCAAGGCAGCCTTTCCAGACACGACCACGCCCAGAATGCAGACCGCCGCGCCGGCCAGCATGACGGCACCTTTGGCCGTGCCGAAAACGCCCGGGGTGAAGATCAGCGCCGGGACGATCATGCCGAAGGCGATCTGCACGCCGTAGTTGATCGCATACGCCAGCGAGAGGCCGACGAAAGCGAAGCTGAGCCCCAGCGTCATCGACCCCAGCCCCCACAAAAAGCCGAACGCCACCGGGCCGATCCACTGGCCGGGTGTGAGCGAGCCGCAGACGCCGAACAGGTTTTTCACCAGCGCGGGTCCCGCGAGCAGCGGCAGGAAGAGCGTGGCGAAGAAAAAGAAGGGCCCCCAGAGCGTCTCCCACGGCGTCCCTTTACGCACGAATTTGCTGGGCAGGCCGAACGAGCCGCCACACAGCGCACCGAGTACGATCAATAATAAACCGCTTGTCATCTCTCACCTCCCTATAACTTCAAACAGATTACGATTAAGAGCACGATTAGGATTAAGAGAAGAGGGATCTGCAACCTTCGTAATCCTAATCCTAATCTTAATCATTTAAAAAGTTGCCCTCTCGTTTGTTTCCGTTCCGCATGCGGCGGGCTTACCTCCATACTCCCGCAGCGACTCCAGCATCGCACGGTAGTTCTCGGGTTTCACGCCGCGGTGGATCGTGTTGCTGGAGGAAACGATCAGTCCTGCCGGGCCGCCGTCAGCGATGCAGCGGCGCACCTCGCCGCGCACCTCGTCCGGCGTGCCGGTGCACAGGGTGCGCACGCAGTCGATGTTTCCCTTGAGCGCGATGCGGCCGCCATACGCGGCCTTCATGGCGGCCATGGTCAGCCCGGCGCCCGGATCGATCGGGTCGAGGCAGTCGATGCCGGCATCGATCCAGCCGTCCACCAGCGGAAGCACGTTGCCGTCGCAGTGCTTGATGGTCAGGCAGCCCAACGCTTTGAACCCTTGGATCGCGCGGCGGAACGACGGCAAAATCTGCTCCCGTTAGACCTCGGGGGGGAAGAGGGGGCCTGCCGCCATGGCGACATCGTCGGTGGTGGCGATGATCCGCACGCCGAAGGTGCGGACCGCATGTCCGGCCAGGGCGAGGTTGTGGGTGACGATCCGGTCGAGGAACTCGGCGCAGGCCGCGGGCTCAACCATCGGAGCCATGAGCGCCTCTTCGTAGCCCAACAGGTCGCGCAAGTCGGAGAAGCCGTCCCGCAGGTTGAACACCACCGCGCGCGTGTCGCCGAACCGCTCGACGGCCCGCCGCAGCGAACCGAAGCGGTGGTCCGCGTGCGGGTCAGGGAACGTGAAATCCCTGTGGCGCGTGACGTCCGACAGCGGCTGCGCGACGACGGCGGGGATGCAGTCGCCGGTGAGCTGGCGGCGGTTGCCCCACTCGTCCTCGAACGTCCGCGCGTCGATGAAGCGCTTGGCGTAGTCGGGCCGGATGTTGATGCCGTCGAGATCCAGGCGCTCCACGATTTCGATCGGATCGTCAGAGCCGGTCAGCGCCTGGCCGACCGTCGCATCGATAAACCATTCGAAGGTCGGAATCCGGTCGGGCGTCTCCCGACGGAGCGCGGCGCACAGGCGTTCGGTTGCGTTCATAGGTGGCCTTTATTGCAAGGTGGGCTGGGCCAGTTCGCCGGCGAGCTGCGCCTCGCCGCCCGCCTTCTCGTAAACGCCGTAGAACTGGCAGACCGAATCCAGCCACGTCACGATCCGGCTCATCTCGTCTGCGGTGAGCTTCACCTCGTGGTGGCCTTTCTGCAGCAGCGCATACAGTTTTGAAGCGCGCGCGCCGAACCCGCCGGGCATGGTGCGGTAGAACTTCGGCGAGTTCCAGTCGCCTTTCGCACCGTAAAAGGTGAACCCGTAAGGCTCTGCGAGGCTCACAAACGAGGCGTAATAGCGCGACGACTTGTTCATCCAGCCGTTGACGGCGAGCGTCACCACCTCGCGGTCCAGGCGGGGCGGCACTTTCTGTCCGGCCGCTGCGGCCTTGATCTTCTCCGCATGACAGGCCACGCAGCGCTTGTCGAGCACGGGCTGGACCAGGCGCGGATAACTGAACGGGTTCGAGCCCTCGGGGCCGGGCCTCAACACGGACGGCGCGCGTCGCATGGCCAGCGGCGTGGCTGCGGGCGTGCGCTCCGGCGCACCGGATTTAGGTTCGTGGCAGCCCTGGCACGACACCCGCTCGCCCGGCACGAAGGCGGTGGCGGAGCGCATGGACTGCACCGCGCAACCGTTTACATCCAGCGCCTGAAAAAAGACCTCCACTTCCGCGGGCACCTTGAAATGGGCGCTGCCATCCTTCTCCACCGGCACCGTGCCGAGCACCACGCGCGCCAGATTGATCGAGTCGAACCCTTCGCAGATCTGGATGCCGATATTGTGCGTCACCTCCGCCGAGGCCACGGAAAGCGGGAAGATCTGCCAGACGCGCAGCGCCGTGATCAGTGTGTTTGTGGGCCACGGCTGCTGGCTCTTGTAAACGTCCGCGACGGTCACAGTGGCTTCGCCGCGTTCGCCCGCTTTAAGAGGCTTGCGCTGTTCGGGAATCACCGGGGGACGCGGCGTGGCGCGCAGCGGCATGGGGTTCAGACAGGCGATGCCGGGATCGCGGTAGACCAGTTCTTTGTTGCCGAACCGGTCCAGCAGGTAAAGGCCGAAAACATGCGGTTGCGCGGCGCCTTTGACCTCGGCCGGCTCGTAGGCGCACAAAAAATACTTCTCGCTCAGGGGCCAGGCGGTCCCGTAGGTCAGCGAGCCCCCCTGGCTTTCCGGAAAGCCCGCGTCGGGTGTGAGCCGCCGCACAGGCGCCATGGCGTCATCGTCGGCCACGCGCGGATCGATCACGACCAGCGAGCCGAACGCCTGGCCGTGATGCGGCGCAGCCGTCGCGACTAACTTGTGCGAGCCGGGGATGGCTCGCGTGTCGAGTTCCATATCGGCACGCTTGTAACGGAACGAATAGTTGCCGTGGACCGGACGCGGGTTGCGGCCGTCCGGCGTGGTGACCCACGGGTGGTGCGCGGTGCAGCCGTGGCGGTCCACGTAGTCCCAGCGCGTCCAGAGCAGCATGCCGTCGTGCGTCACGGCAGGCGACCACTCGTTGGTCTCGTGAAAGCTCAGGCAGCGGATGTCCGAGCCGTCGGTCGCCAAGTCGTAAAGCGTGAAGGTGGGGCAGAAACGCCCGCAACGCAGATAGCCGCCGCGCCGTTCGGAGATGAAGGCGATGCGGTTTGCCGGTGTGAAGCAGGGCTGGAAGTCGTTGAAGGTGCCGTCTGTGAGTTGCGTGAGGCGGGTGCCATCCGCGCCGACGGAAAAGAGGTGGTAACAGAAGCCTCGTTCCCAATGCCCGTCCTGCGCATGGTTCAGGTGGCTGATGTGGCGGCGTGAGCCGACGCCTTCGACGTAGGCGAAGGCGACGGTTTTGCCGTCGTACGAAACCGCGGGCGAGAGCAGCGAACCGCCATCCTTGCCCTGCGTGGCGCGGGTGCCGAAAACAAGCGGCTGATCTTTCATCCGGCCGTTGACGACACATGCGTCTGCCAAGAGATCGCGCAAGGCGGGCTTCGCGCCGAAGGGATCGGAGAGCGCGAAGAGCCCGCCGCCCGAGCGCTGCTGCTGGCCGTAGAACTGGTCGCAGCAGTGTTCCATCACGCCGCGCACCTCGCGCTTGATGAAGAGCAGCTCTTTGAAGGTGAGCAGGGGATTGGCGAAAGCGATCCGGCGCCGCAGGGGGAGCAGGCGGTCGAAGAGCGCGCGGCGCGCGGCGGCGTTCTCGGGCGCGATGGATACAGCTTCGGCGCGGAGGGCGTCGAGGTCGCGCTGTTTCGCGTCAAGGTCGCGGCTGCCGGGCTGGGTGCGCAGATCAGCCAGCAGCGCGGCGGTGCGGCGCAACAGGATGTCGAGCGGATCGCGGTCGGCATCGGTCACCAGCGCGTCGGCGCAATAGGTCTCCGGCGCGAAACCTGTGAAACGGGTTTTTTGAGTCAGGTCATACGCGAGGAAGGCCCACTGGCGGTCGGCTTCCGCGGCGGGATAGGCCGCGCCTGGCGCAGGCGGCGTGAGCCATTCTGATGCGGCATTCGCCGCCGCGCACAACACAGACACAACCGTCACCGTCAACCAAGCTTGCCTGTTCATAGCCGCTGCTCCCCTCCTTCCTTTTCCAGACATCCCGTCCCCCTCGTTTTCCCCCAGTATGCACAATTCTTGAGCAAATGAGAATCCATCTTCTGGCTTTTCTGGAGAAAAACCTTCCAAGGTCCTATGGAGTTTTTGATATAGTACCGGAAACATGAGTCGTAAAAAGGGTGGTCAAGGCGTGGCAAGGATGAATCGACAAGCCATTTTATGCGGTGTCATTTGTGTGGGAGCCGTCACCGCGCAGGTACAGGTGAGCGCGGGAGAACCGTTTGACAACTACCGTTCTGGCTTTAATCTGGACACCTTGGCGCTGCAGGTTTTA
Organism: uncultured Lentisphaeraceae bacterium; assembly: GCA_964643945.1. Classification (GTDB taxonomy): domain Bacteria; phylum Verrucomicrobiota; class Kiritimatiellia; order RFP12; family UBA1067; genus JAHFSX01. The sequence goes on from CAZXVN010000185.1 coordinate 9,375, forward strand.
CTAGATCGTCAGAACCTGTCTTGCAACTGTGTGGATGGAATGTGGGGCGCGCGTACCGAGATCGCACTGGTGACGTGGCAGACGCTCAAGGGGTTCCCCGTGACCGGCATACCGGACGCTTCGGGCTTGCAGGAGTTGGGCGGTGCGACGAACTTTCTGACACGCTACACGGTGACCGAGGCCGACTTGGCCAATATTGCGCCTGTGCCAGTCGCATGGGAAGAACGCGCGAAATTGCCGGCGCTGAAATATGAGACCATCCAGGAGATGTTGGCCGAGAAGGGACACACCTCGCAGCGGGCGCTGGAGCGGCTCAATCCCGGCGTGACGTGGCCCAACCCTCCGGCAGGTACGGAGGTGGTGTTGCCGGACTGCTCGTCTTCGCTTCAGGCCAAGGCAGGCTCCATCCGGATCGCGCTGACGCGCATGGAGATCACGGTGTTCGATGCGGACGGGAAAATGGCAGCCCTTTTTCCCTGTTCGATCGCCCGCGACAAGAGCCACCGGCCCGCCGGCGAACTGTGCGTCAAGAACGTTGCGCCTGACCCCACCTATATTTACGATCCGCAGTTATTCGTGCCGGGAGGCCCCAAAACCTCGAAACTGGTGATCCCGCCGGGGCCTAACAATCCGGTGGGGCTGGCGTGGACCGGGCTTTCGCTGCAGGGGTACGGCATGCACGGTACGCCGATCCCGGAGAAAATCGGCCGGGCCGAATCGCATGGGTGTTTCCGCCTCGCCAACTGGAACGCCGTGAAGCTGCTCAAAATGGTGCGTCCCGGCGTGCCGGTCGTGATCGAGGAATAGCGAGGAATAGCGGGAGGTTCTTGTAAGAAACCGGTTGCGCCGAAAATGGTGAAAAAGGTATACTGAAGCACTTTTCTATGCCTTGGAGTTTTCTGACATGCCCCTAAAGACATTGCCGTTTACGCTTGCCCTAATCGAACAGATCGAACAAAGCCATCCGACCCCTTTTTATCTTTACGATGAGAAAGGTATCCGCGCGAACGCACGCCGTTTAAAAGCCGCATTCGCTTGGAATCCCGGCTTCACAGAGTATTTCGCGGTCAAGGCGTGCCCCAACCCCTTCCTCATGAAGATCCTCAAGCAGGAAGGGTTCGGCATGGATTGCAGCTCGCTTCCGGAACTGCTGCTGTCTCAGGAGATCGGTGTGGCCGGCGAGGGGGTCATGTTTACCTCGAATGACACACCCGCCGACGAGTTCGTCAAGGCCAAGGCGCTGGGCGCGGTCATCAATCTGGATGATCTCTCGCACATTCCTTTTCTTGAGACGTGTGCGGGGTTGCCCGAATTGGTTTGTTTCCGTTATAACCCCGGCCCGCTGAAGGGAGGCAACGCGATCATCGGTCATCCGGAGCAGGCTAAGTACGGGTTTACACGCGAACAGCTTGTTGAGGGCTATCGCTTGTTGAAGCAGCAGGGTGTGAAACGCTTCGGCCTTCACACCATGGTGGCCTCGAACGAATTGAATCCGCAGTATTTCATCGACACGGCCGAAATCCTGTTTGACCTCGTGGTCGATCTGTCGCGTGAACTGGGCATCACGTTCGAGTTCGTCAACATCGGCGGCGGCATCGGTATTCCGTATCGGCCTGATCAGGTGGCGGTGGATTTGGAGCATGTGGGCGAGGGCGTGCGCGGGGCGTATGAGGCGCGGCTGCTGGCCAAGGGCCATCCGGCGCTCAAGCTCTACATGGAGTGCGGGCGCATGGTCACCGGCCCCTTTGGCTATCTGGTCTCGCGCGTGCGTCACATCAAGAAGACCTACAAGACCTATGCCGGGCTCGATGCCTGCATGGCGAACCTCATGCGGCCCGCGCTCTACGGCGCGTATCACCACATCTCGGTTCCGGCCAAGGCCGACCGGCCGTGCCATGCGGTCTACGACGTGACGGGCTCGCTCTGCGAGAACAATGACAAGTTTGCGATCGACCGGGCGCTGCCTGAGCTTGCGCCGGGCGATCTGGTGGTGATCCACGATGCGGGCGCGCACGGCCACGCCATGGGGTTCCAGTACAACGGCAAGCTGCGCTCGGCCGAGCTGCTGCTGCGCGAGGACGGCAGCGTGGTTCAGATCCGCCGCGCGGAGACGCCTGCGGATTACTTTGCGACGCTGGACTTCGGTGCGCTGGCCGCGTTTAAGGTGTGATTTTCTGCGGCGGTGGGGTACACTGGTGGCGATCTGAAACCGGTGGAAAGAAAATGAAAAAGTGTCCCTACTGTGCCGAAGAGATCCAGGACGCCGCCATCAAGTGTAAGCACTGTGGCGAATTTCTCGACGGTTCCACACGGTCGCGGCCGCAGCCTGCCCCAGACGGGCTCAAGTGGTACTACCGAACCGCCTTCATTGTCATCATGTTGGCGAGCGTGGGACCTTTCGCTTTGCCCCTCATCTGGTGGCATCCGAAACTGAGCCCGGTTTGGAAGGTCTTCATCACCCTCGCCACGCTGGTGATCACGTGGCTGTCGTATAAAGCTACGATGAGTTCCATACACAGCATACAGACGCTCTATAAGCAGATGCCGGTGTTTTGAGCGGAAACGGCTTGTTTGTCGGGAGAAGTCCAAGTAAACGGTAATCTTATTGTTTGCCTCTTTCAACAAGGAGTTTTTAGCAATGTCTGTCAGAGTCCGTTTCGCGCCCAGCCCCACCGGGAACGTCCACATCGGGAATATCCGTGCGGCGATTTTCAACTGGCTTTTCGCGCGCCACGAGGGCGGCAAGTTCCTGTTGCGCGTAGAGGATACGGACCGCGAGCGCTCTACGCCTGAAGCGATCGCAACGCTGTTGGCCTGCATGGAGTGGCTGGGCCTCGACTACGATGAGCCGGCGGTGTATCAGAGCAGGCAGCACGAGCGGCATCTGGCCGTGGCCGATGAACTGGTCCGCAAAGGGCTCGCCTACAAGGACAACAAAGGCGGCGGCGGCGAGTGCGTGATCTTCCGCATGCCCAAAGAGGGCCGGCTGGAGTATGCCGATCTTGTGAAGGGCACGATCAAAAAAAAGGCCGAGGACACCCAGGATTTTGTGATCGTGCGCTCAGACGGAACGCCCGTGTTCCATCTCGCCAATGTGGTGGACGACATCGACATGGCGATCACGCATGTGATCCGCGGCGACGACCATGTTGAAAACACCTTCAAGCACATCGAGCTGTTCAAGGCCATCGGCGCGCCGGTGCCGTTGTATGCGCATCTGCCGATGATCGTGAACAATCAGGGCAAGCCCTATTCCAAGCGCGATGGCGCGGCCTTTGTGGGCGAGTTCAAGGAGCAGGGCTATTTGCCCGACGCGCTCTTCAACTTCCTGCTGCTGCTCGGCTGGGCGCCGGGCGACGACCGCGAGGTGCTGACGCGCGAGGAGATGGTTGCGCTCTTCACGCTCGACCGCTGCAAATCCAGCCCAGCCCGCTTCGATGTCAAGAAACTGGTGTGGATGAACGGCGAGTACATCCGGCGCCAGCCGCGAGAGGTGTTCGCTTCCGAGTTCTTGTCGCGCCTTCAGGCTGCGGGTCTCTCCGCCGAGGGCGTCGACCTCGCGGGGATTATGGAGCAGATGCAGATCCGCACCCGCTTCTATTCCGAGATTCCGGCTTCATGCGCCTACTTTTTTACGGACGCGTATGCCTTCGATGAGAAAGCGGTTGAGAAGCGTCTAAAGGTTGAGGGCGTGCCGGCGCTGCTGGACGAGGTGGCCAACAGCTATGCGGCGCTGCCGGTCTTTGACCTGCAGACTGCGCACAACGTGCTGGCTGCGATGGGCGATGCGCGGGGCACGGGTTTAGGCGCGATGGTTCACCCGGTGCGTGTGGCGGTCTCGGGCCTTACCGAAGGGCCGGGACTTTTTGAGATGCTGGCGCTGTTAGGGCGTGACCGCGTCGTCACGCGTCTGCGCGATGTGGCGAAGCGCCTGCGCGAGGGGAGCCTTGGATAAGGGCATTGACAATACCTGAAGAAGTGTTATTATCAGTACTGATTTCGGTATTGATCTTATAGCGGAGATAATAGGTATGAACATGCTTGCGGCACAAGAGATCAAGCGTTGCGGAATCGGAGCAGTCGACGGCATGATTGGCAGCGGCCCGGTGTTTGTCATTAAGAACAACCGTCCCCAGTATGTGGTGATGCGCGAGAAGGACTACTCCGGTTTATTGTCCGAGTTGGCTGAGGCACGCCTCACGGCGTCGGAGGAGGATCTTGCGGAGGGGCGTGTCCGTCGCGGAACATCGGCCAAGCTGATGAAGGAACTGTTGGCGGAGTAGGCCATGAAGAAAGCGTCTTTCACGTTGGTTTGGACGGAGACGTTTGTCAGGACGGCGCGGAAGTTCTTGCGTAAGCATCCTGATTTGGCAAAGGACTTCCGCGATGCGCTCAGACAGCTTGAGACCGATCCTCATGTTCCGAAATTAAGGCTTCACGCCTTGTCCGGCAAGTACAAGGGCAAGTGTTCTGTCAGTTTGACATATGCGTATCGCGTCATTCTTGTTTTGCGGATCATCGAGCATGAGATTGTCCTGCTCGACGTGGGCAGCCATGCCGAGGTGTACGAGTGAGGGGACAAGAACGTCGAACGCAGAACGTCGAACTCAGAACGCTGAACGGGAGAAAGGAGGCGCAGGATGAAAGTGGTTGCATTCAACGGGAGTCCGCGCAAGGACGGAAACACGGCGCTGCTGCTGAGGAAGGTGCTGTCGCCGATCGCGAGGTCGGGGATCGACACGGAGTTGATACAAGTCGGCGGCCAATCGCTTCACGGGTGCATGGCTTGTTACCACTGCTTTGAGTCGAAGGACAAGCAGTGCGTGGTTAAGACCGACATCGTGAACGACTGCATCCTGAAGATGGTTGAAGCCGACGGCATTATTCTCGGGTCGCCCTCGTACTTCTCGGGGATGACCTCCGAGATGAAGGCGTTGATCGACCGTGCGGGTCTTGTGGCGGTGGCCAACGGGCGGATGTTTTCGCGCAAAATCGGCGCGGCGGTGTCGGTGCACCGGCGCGGGGGTGCGGTCAACGTGGTCGACTCCATCAACCACATGTTTTTGATGTCGCGGATGATCGTGCCGGGCTCCACGTACTGGAATTTCGGCGTGGGTCTGGAGCGCGAGGATGTGGCTAATGACGAGGAGGCGATCCAGAACATGCACGACCTCGGCGAGACGATCGCCTGGCTTCTGAAGAGCCTGGGTAAGTCCGGCTAGCGGCGCGGTGTTCAATCCGGTTGTTTAGCCCTCTCGTTCTGGACAGGAAACGATCCGCTTCAGATGAGGGCCGCTGGCGGCGAAGAGGTTGCAGGTGAAGATCGGCCAATCCTTTTTTCCATCTTGTAATCATCCATGACGAAGCCGTTGCCGATGTGCTGGACGATACTTCCAGACTGGGTGAACCCGAGCTTTCGGTAGCAGGCTATGGAGCCTGTGTTGTGCCGGTTGACGGTCAGCCACAGCTCATGGACGCCTCTCTCAACACAGCGTGCTCCCACAAACAGCATGATGGCCTTGGCGATCCCGCGACCGCGCTGCGCTTGCCTGACGTAAATCTTGCTGAGCTGTGCATGGAACGTCTGCGGATGGAAGACGATGGCGAAGTAGCCGGACCGATGCTCCTCTTCCATCACACAATAGTATTCATAGCCGTTGGCAATCTGCTGAGCGATGGCCGGCGCACTCTGAAATTTGTCTAGCATGTAGTCCACCTGCTCTTGTCCCAAGAGCGGAACGTAATGCTCCTCCCAAATTTCCTTGGCGAGGAGGGCAACGGCGTTTATGTCAGCCGGTTGCGTCACTCTGACCATTTCAATCATAAATCAGAAGGCCACATCGATGAGGAGCGGGAGGTGGTCGGAGCCGATGTCCGGGCCCGCGCGTTTGGAGAGGATGCGCACGCTGCTGCTGTGGAAACAGTGATCGAGCGGAATGCGCAGGAGCGGGTTTGCGGCGGGCCAGGTAGGCAGGGGGCCGCGGCCTTGCGAGCTGTCACGCAGGCCGCTGGCCTTGAGGAACGCGCGGAAGGTTGCCGTCCACGGGGTATTGTTGAAGTCGCCGGTGACCACGAGGGGGCTGTCTACGGCTTTGAGCGTTTGCGCGAGTTCGCGCGTGAACCCGTTCCGCCCGCGCCACAGGTAGCCGGTGTAAGGGGCGAGGGGATGGACACCGATGACGGTGAGTGTTCGGCCGCCGACGGCGATGTGTGCGTGTGAAGAGGGCAAGCCTTCCGGGTCGTTCAGCAGGAAGATGTCGGAGGAGAGGGCCTTGGAGTTACAATAAATGGCCGCGCCGAAGTTGTCGTCGCGCGGCAACGTGGCGAAGACAGGATAGCTGTTGGTGAGCGGTGCAAGGTCACGTAGCCAACGCCCGTCGGTCTCATGCAGCACGATGACATCGGGCTGCTCACAGGCGACAAGGGCGAGGAGAGCGGGCGAGTTCGTGTTGCTCGTCAGAAGGTTGGCATGAAGGATGCGGATATGTGCGGAATCTTTCAGGGGCAGGATGGCCCCTGTTCCCAAAGAGGCGGGCAGAAAGAGAAAAAAGACGGGCCAGGCGTTGATGGCGGCACAGGCGAGGCTGACAGCGGCGCGGCGATGGCGGCGGGCTGCGAGTTCCAGTACCGCATA
>CAZXVN010000186.1:0-13233 GCA_964643945.1 uncultured Lentisphaeraceae bacterium
CCAACGCGGGGCGGATGCCGGCATCGTCCGTCAACACGTTGCGGAGCTCCTGGGGCGTGGGCTGGGCGGGGAGGAAATAGGACCGTCCGCCAGCGGTGCTGGCTTTGCAGCGTGCGAGGCCGGGCGTGGCAGCGCCCCAGAGCGCGTCGCGCAGCTTCGCGATGTCCTTGGAGTCGCGGCCGAGCGTAGCCGACTTGGAAGGCAGCATGCCGTAGCCGACCACCACGCCGCCTTTCTCGAAGAAATCGCGCGCCTTGGCCAGGGCCGGGTAGGGGATCACCTCAACGGACGGCACGACCAGCACGGGGTAGTCTTCCTTCTGTAGCCGGATTTCTTTGCTTTTGCCGCGGGCGTCGTCTTCCCAGTCGTCGTAGGGCATCCAGTCGCAGTCGAACTGCGCGTCTTGCGGTGCGGAGGTCAGCTCCTCCGGACGCTGTTTCGCACCGACGTGGTAGCTCTGCCCGAGGTGCAGCAGGGCTACGGGGGCCACATGCGTGCCGCCGGTCAGCATCAGGCTCAGGCGGCTGGTGTAGTCGGCCCACACGCGGTAGATCGGCCAGCGGGGCTCTTTGCCGCCGTTGTAGAAATAGGGCGGATAGTCGCCGTCGTACGGCGCCCGCGGATTGAAGGAGTGCGGGATGAGGAAGTTCACGCCGCGGACCTGGTGCCAGTCGGTCAGCCACTTCATGGACGGATAGGTCAGGGTCTGGTTGTAGCCGCCGAAGATTTCGCAAAAGGCGATGTCGTTCTCCTTGTTGTAGGTGTGCGAAACCGAGCTGGCCAATTTGGGCATCTGGTATTCGCCCATGTTGCGGTTGCCGGGCTGGAGCTGGCCGCAGACCAGGTCCATGCCGCCCATGCCGCTGTACTTCTGCAACTGCATCATGTTGCCGCCGGACATGCTGCGGCTGAACAGGTCGTTGCCATGCTCCATGAAGTGCCCCATGGAGACGACCTTGCGCTCGCTGCACCAGCGGCTCATGCCACCATACATCGTGCGGCCCCACGACTCGGCGAAGCCGTCCAGATAGCTATAATACGCGGCGGCCTGCTCCTCCCCGGCGAGCTTGAATGTGTAGGCGACCAGCAGCTTGGCCAGATCGAGCTTGCGTTCCGCGATCAGCTTGGGAAATCGCTGCCCCAGTCGCCCTGCGTTTCCGGCTCATCGTAGAAATAGCCGGTGATGGTTTTGCCGAAGTCGCTTTTGAAACGGTCATAGTGGGGCTGGTACACGGCATTGATGAACCAGTCGACACAGGCCGGATCGGCGCCGTCCACGGACACGTATGCTTGCTGACCGCCCTTGGTGCCGTTGAATTGCCATGTGAACTTCATGATGCGCCAGGAGCCTGCCGGCGCGCTCCATTTCAGCTCGCCGTTCCGTACCGATGCGGTCAAGTCAACCAGGCTCGAGCCGTCCACGCCGCCATCGAGCGCCCGGCCCGCGATGACTTTGATGAGGTTGGTGTCGCCATAGCCGGCCTCGCTGACGGCCTTCGGGCCTTCCACGCGGAGCTCCGACGCCACGAGCCGCTTGCTGCCGTACTGCGGGGGGACGCGGCCGCCCATCATCTGGCTGGGCCACCACCAGTCGTCGTAGATGAACAGGGTCAGGTTGTTCTTCCGGGCGAAGTCGAGGCAGATGCCCACGTCGCGGTACCAGCCCTCGCCCAGCCAGTCCTTATGCGGCCGCGGCTCGGTCGTGAAGGTGCCGTTGTGGCCTTCCAGCACCTTCTGCAACTCGCCTTCGAGCTGCGCGCGGCTTTCGTCGCCGTGCATCCAGAACAGCGGGCCGGTCAGGCGCCGGGCCTCCATCGGCACGCCGACGAATTGTTTTTCAAGCAGGGCGATGTCTTCCCCGGCGGCCCGCGCCGCGCCGTCCAGTGCCATCCACAGGCACGCGGCCATCAGGATTTGTTTGTTCATGCTGCCTCCGTTCAGGTTGACCGTTCACAAGGGGCTCTTGCGAAACTTTCCGGCCACTTTTTTATTGAGAGATCCTGCTGGCGTTACTCCGCCTGACCGATGCCCGCCAGGTCTCCAGCTCGGCCTTCATGCGGTTGACGATCTCAGGATGCCGGGCTGCGAGGTCCGTCTTTTCTGACACGTCGACCGTCAAATCATAAAGCTCGTATTTGTCCCCTGGAAATTTGAGCAGCTTGTACCGGTTATCACTCCACGCCGACAGGTCACCCAGAACCCGGTCGCCGTCCGGGTGCCAGAACCCGATCGGGCTGGGTCTTTCCTTCATCCGCCCGTCCAGCAAGGGCATCAGGCTGATCCCGTCGAGCGGCTGCACCTGACCGGGAATCTTGATGTTCAACAGATCCACGAGCGTCGGATAAATGTCGCTCGTGCAGACCGGCACGTTGGTGACGACAGGCTTCTTGATCCGCGCGGGCCATTCGATCAGTCCGGGCACGCGGATACCGCCCTCCCACAACTGGCCTTTGCCTCCGCGCAACGCACTATTTGAGCCATAGGTGTCCGGGGCTGCCTTTTCATCGATCCACGCGCCGTTGTCGCTGTTAAACCAGAGCATCGTGTTGTCCGCGATGCCGAGCTTGCGCAGTCCTTTGCGCAGGGCGCCCATGCTGCGGTCGACGCCAACCAGCTCGCCATAGTAGGCCGAGCCGCCGGCCGCCTTGAGATCGCCGGGGGTCGGCTGGAGCGGTATGTGCGGGCTGCCGAACCAGATGAGCGCCAGGAAAGGCGTGTCCTGCTTCGCGTTCTTTTCGATGAAGGTCAGCGCCTCCGCGACAATGGCGTCCGAGCCGTCGCCGGGAACCTTCACGGGCTCGCCTTTGCGGCTGAAGGTCCAGTTCGTGTCGAACCAGTTGGAGACCGAGAACCACTCGTCAAAACCGAAATGGCCGGGATGGAGCGGGTCGGAGGCGGGCAGCGCCCGGCCCATCCCGGGCTTGCCCCCGCTCAAATGCCATTTGCCGAAATGGCCGGTCGCATAACCGACCCGCTTCACGGCCTGCGCGATCGTCATCTCGCTTGTGTTCAGCGGCATGCCTGGCCAAAAGACCCCGCTGCGGTTCGGATGGCGGCCGGTCAGCACGCTGGCGCGGGTGGGCGAGCAACTCGGGTGCGCCGCGTAGAACCGGTTAAAGCGCATGCCCTCTGCGGCCATGGCGTCCAAGACGGGAGTCTGGATCTGCTTCAGGCCGTTGTAGCTCACGTCGCCCCAGCCCTGGTCGTCCGTCATGCACAGGATGATGTTCGGCCGGCTTGAGCGATCCCCGGATACGGGCGGTGTGCCCGCGCAGCCGCTTAGCCCGAAGGCCAGCGCCACGCTGCCGCTGTGCTTGAGAAAATCACGCCGGTTCATACAGTCTCTCCTTGTTGTTCGGACACGTTGCATCACTGAACACATGTCAGCGGATCACTCCTGTTGCTTGATTGCAAAATCTTTAGGCATCAGGCCTTTCTTAAAGGTCCCGCCGCCGAAAGGTGAGGCTTTCCACTCTCCGCCGATGTAACTGACATCCGCCTTCTTGGGTATGCCGGACTCCTTGCCGACAGCCCAGTAGATGCTGTTCACATAGAGACGGCGCAGGTCTTCGCATTCCATGTCCGGCGCGGCGCCGATGGTGCTCATCACGACCCGCGAGACCGCGCCAGAATCGCGTTTGATCTCGCGCGTCCACACCAGGGGCATGAGCGACTTCTGCAGATTCGGACGGTCGTCGGGCTTCATGCCCGCAAGAACCTGCCCGTACATAAGCACCGTAGCGTCTGCGGGGAGCTGCGTGACCCGGTAGACGTCGGTCGGGCCCCAGACGTCACACACGCCGTTGAGGATGGGATGCGCTTCGTTCAGGCCCGCACGCAGGCCCCGCGTGCTTTCCTTGCCGTGGTCGCCATAGTGGCCTTTCCACGACTCGCCGAACAGCTCCACCGCATACCCGCCGTTGCCGACATCATAGCGCGCATAGGGCGAGTCGTTGCCGTAGCGGAAGGAGAGCAACGTGCAGCGGATTCCGAAGACGGGCTTGCCTGTCTTCAGGAACTCGACAAAGGGCTTCATCTGCTCTTCGGGCAGCGTGAGGTCCATGGCAAACACGACCAGCATGTCGGCGCTCTTCAGGACGCTCATGCCGGGAATGTTGTTCTTCACGCCCGGGTCAACCGTGCCGTCCTTCGGGTTCATCGAAAAGAGGACCGTGCATGTGAAACCATGCCGCTTCGCCAGGATCTTGGCGAGCATCGGCAGGCTCTCCTCGCAGCGGTACTCCCATTCGCCGCAGACAAACACGATGTGCTTCCCCTGCCCGGCACCCTCGCCGGGTTCATACGTGATTGTTCCTTCCTGCGCCGACGCCAGTCCGGCGAGACCGATGACAGCCGACAGCAGCACCTGTGATAACAGCGCCTTCATTGCGTTCATGATGTTGTTCCTTCTAACGCGGGCTGACGCCCGCAACCCAATCGGCGTCGGTATCGGAATCGGGATCGATTGTTCCTGTATGGTCATTGTCTGGCAACCGCGCATCTGCTTACAAAGGCGATACCCGCATCGCACAAACTCACTGGACCGCGTAAACGGATTTCATCTTCCAGCCTTTGACCTGCTTCACCACGCTGTCGCCGCCCGTGCTGAAGAGACGGACCGCGCGATTATCCGGAACAAACTTACCGGCGGAAACGGCGGCTTGGCGGTCATTGGCAAACACTTCGACCAGATTCTTATCGATGAATATCCGCAAGGTGAGGTCTTCGCCCGGCTTGAGTTCGAACGGCGCATGGACGGTGCCGACCCTCAAGGTCTTGCTTTCCGCCAAGACGGCCACCCGCACGCCGTTTTCGCCGTTCTGATCACACAGGACATCCACGCCGAACTCTTTCGCTGCGGGATTCTTGACTGTCACTTCCAGCTCCAGCGCGTCACCGCCGATCTCCTTGAGCATCATCACGGCATCACTCTTCACCGTCAAGCCCTTCTCCTGTTTCAGACCGGTGCGAAGCGTTTCGAGTTCTTTGAGGGGCCGTATCCTTAAAACCCCGTCTTGGGGGAGTTCCAGCTCGCGGGGCAGCGACTGCACCCCGCAGGGCGCAACGGGTAAATTCAGCAGCCAGGCCCACATCACGCGGCGGCCGTCCTTAGCCAGCACGGATTCCGGCGCGAAGAAATTGTTGCCGTTCCAGCTCATCATCGCATGGAACTCGGGGAGATATTTCTCGTCCTTGAAATCACCCAGATAGTAGCGGCATCCCAGTCCATGGCTGATGCAGAGAAGCATCCACTTGCTGCCGATCTTGAACATGTTTCCGCAGGAGATGTCCTCGCCCCTGTTGACCCCCAGATTGTTGGGCATATCCTTGTGCAGCAGGTCGCCGAGATACTCCCACTTCTGCAGGTCTTTTGATTTCAATAAGGGAGGATTCCCTCCGCCGGAAAGCGCATAGTAGGTGTCGCCGTTCAGCCAGCAATCCGGATCCCAGTGCCGCATCTCCGGAATCTTGCCGTCAACCGGCTCAGGCATCACCGCCACGGGCTTGGTCCACTTTTCCAGAGTGTCATCCAGAGCAAAAGCCAACTGGTTATGGCCGGAGCCCTGACCGTGATAGATCATGGCCGGCTTGCCTTCTTTGGTGATGAAACCGGTGCCGCTGAACATGCCATGCCCGGTCGTCTTCGGGAAGAGCGTGGTCGGATGCCACGTCCAGTGCACCAGATCCTTGCTGGAGACATGGGCAAAGGCGCAGCCGGTCTTGTGGTTATAGATGTAGTGCAGGTGATACCGGCCTTTCCAGTAGAAAACGCAGTTCGGATCGCCGGGCATGGCGCCTCCGGGACCCGGGTGGAGCAGGTGGTAGGTTAGCCAGTCATTGGGCGGATTCGCCGGCATGGCCGGCGTTTCGAACACAACGGGGGCGTCTGCTCCCGTCTTGTGCGCGGCGGCGGTCAGCTCTCCGCCTTGGAGCATCAGGCGTCCGCCCTCGATCTTTGCCCCGCCGGCCAGATTGTTGACGGGGAAGCGTCCTGTCAGGTCGGTCTCCTTGCCTTTCTCAAACGTCCACCAAGCGTAGGGCTTGATCTCCGATGGCTGGTTCGGTTGTAGCTTCTTGATCTCGTCGGCCGTGAGCGCCCGGTCATAGATGCGCGCGTCTTCGATCGAGCCCTGCAGGGTCTGGCCGGTGCCCGCCCCTTCATGCCGCAGGCCAAAGACGGCCTGGTTGTCTTTGGAGCTGAGCAGGTCGATGGTGTTGGCCTCATAGGCGGCATAAGGCTCGCCGTTGCGGTAGAGGGCGATCTGCCTGCCTGTGTAGACCGCCGCCATCTGGACCAGCGTCTGGTCGTCGGCCTTCTCAACGGCGTTGGCCTGCTGGCCGCCCTGGGTTCGGGCATACATCTCGCTCCCCGCCATCCACTTGCCGACCTCTCTTTCGCCGAAAACGATCCCGTCGAAGGCGTCGCCGTACTGGACCGTGAGCGCGCTGCCGCCTTGCTGGGTCGTGTTCGCGAGGCACACCCACGACACCAGCGTTTTGTCCACGCCCGCCGCCGCCACGCTGCAAGCCGAAAACATCACCCACCCGACCATCAGCCCTGCCATCAGTTTCTTCATGCGGCCTACCTTTTTCGTTTGTACAAAACACTTCTATCTGTGTCAGGCCGCCGTCCGGCAACCCCGCTTCACGCCGCCGTCCGATTGCCGATTGCCTATTTCTTATAGACGCTTTCCCCGCCGACAAAAGTTTCCAACACGCCGATATCCTTGATTTTTTGTGGAGAGATTGTCAACGGATTTTCATCTAACACAACAAAATCAGCGAATTTCCCGGGTTCGATCGACCCTTTGCGGGCTTCCTCAAAATTCTGCCACGCAGCGTCCAGGGTCACAGCCCGCAAGGCGTCCGCCACGGAAATCCGTTCAGCCGGCCCCAGCGTCTGGCCGTTTCGTGTCAGGCGGTTCACGGCGACCCACATGAGCAGAAGCGGATCCACAGGCGTTACGGGCGTGTCATTGTGCAGGGTGAAACGCAACCCGCTGGCCCGCGCTGAAGCCAGAGGGCTGATGCGTGCCGCGCGCTCAGGCCCCAGAAAAATATCCCGGTGCCGGTCGCCCCAATAGAAAACGTGCCCGTTGAAGAACGACGGAGTGACGCCCAGTTGTTTCATACGCGCCAACTGGTCAGGGCGGGCGGTCTGGCAGTGCTCAATGCGATGCCGCGCATCGGGCCGGGGGTCTTCGCGCTGGGCTTCGGCATAGGCAAAGAGGATGTCGTCGATAGCGGCGTCGCCATTGCCATGGATCGCTATCTGGCGTCCGTCGCGATGGTGCTTTTTGACCAGTTCCACGAGGGCTTCGCGCGAACGCATGGCATAGCCGCAGTCATTGGTTTTGCCCTCCGGCTGCCGATAATAGGGCTCAGTCAGGTATCCGGTGTAGCCCTGAAGAGACCCGTCGTGCCAGATTTTCGCCGCCCCGATATGAATCCAGTCTGGGTCGGGGTTGGGGCTGGCCGTATCGTTGGCAGCGGCGTCGGAGGGGTGATCGACCGACAGCATCGCCACCACGCGCAGATGGAGCAGGCCTTGCTCGCGGGCGGCAACAAGCTCGCGGACAGAAGAGGTGCTGCCGCCGGCGATGACCGTGGTGGTGACTCCTTTTGACACATAGTGACGGTCAGCCCACGCGATCGCCTTCAGCTTTTGTTCGGGCGAGAAACCCGGAATGAGACGGGATACCAACGAGCCGCATTCTTCGAAAATGCCGGTGGGCTCGCCTGTGGCGGGGTCTTTACGAATGACCCCGCCCTTGGGCTGTGGGGAGTCTTTGGTAATCCCCGCCAGATACAGCGCGTGGCTGTTGGCAACACCCAGATGCCCCGAGGCATGTACAATCCAAATGGGATGGTTCGTAGAAACACGGTCCAGATCATACCGCGTGGGATGCCTCTGCTCGCGGAGGAGCGTGTCGTCGTAACCCCGTCCTTGAATCCACTGGCCGGGCGCAGTCCGGGCAGCCTTCGCCCGGAGCGCGGCAAGAAGATCCTCGATGGTTTGCAGGGGGCCGATGGGCGGGCTGTTCAGGTTGACCAAAAAGAGTGCTCCGATCCCCTCCGAAGGAAAGTGGTCGTGAGCCGCATAAAATCCGGGCAGCATCACCCGGCCTTTCAGGTCCGCGGTTTTCGTGTCAGGGCCGGCCAGTTTCCGCATCTCAGCCTCGCTGCCAACGGCCATGATGATGCCTCGGCGCACAGCGACCGCTTCGGCTGCGGGCCTTTGCGCGTCCAGAGTAATCACCGTGCCTTTGCAGAAAACCGTGTCTGCGAAGTCTCCGCCTTGAACAAAAGCCGTGCAGGAGATAAAGAGCGTGAGCCCAAGCAGGTGCAGGATGAGTTTCATGGTGTCAACCGGAAGGGTCACTTCACCTTTGGTTTTTCTGTCATCAGTGAATCCAGCGTAAAGGTCAGCGAGGCCAGCGGATTTGTGCTGCAGGTGCCGTCTTCCCATACGCTGCCAACCTTGACCGAGTAGGTCTTGCCAGAAGCCAATTCCGGGAGCGGGAACGCCAGGTTCTTCGTTGCGCCCAGCAGTTCCCCGTCAAGGTAGACCAAGAATGCGCCCACGCTGCTGACGCCGGGCTGGTCCCATTTCACGGTCACGCGGCCCTGCCCGTTGCATGCGGCCTTGATATGGCCCGGATGGCTGGACGGATAATGATACCAGGTGTCCGGCGCGAAGGTGACCGCCCACGCGATTTCCTGCGTTTTGTCCGGCCTGATTTCTATCGTTGCCCAGCCCTGATGGTTTGAGATCTGCACCGGCAGCGATCCCGCCTTCGCCTGTGTGACTGCAAAGTTCTGACCTTCCGGGAAAACAAACGTGAGCATATACGGATCGTTTTTGATGACGCGGCTCTTGCCCGAAAAGGTTTTTCGCGCCGCATCATGCTGAAGGCTCAGCAGATCAAGCCATCCCTGGGTCATGTGGCGACTGGTCGAGATCAGCTGAATGTCCGAGGTAGCCGGAAGGAGCGTAAGCACTTTGCAGCTGGTCGGGCCAAGCTCAGTGCTGTAGCCTTTTTTATAGACGCCGATGTATTCTTTGGCCCAGAAATCATACACGTGCACCGGCTGGTCCCCGGCTATCCCCAGCTTATTCCAGTTGATATAAATCGGCTTGTTGCTCAGCTCATCAAAGTTAAAGAGGCCGACCACATCATAGGCGCGGCCAAGATGATTGACCTTCAAGTCCCAGACGGGCTTGTTCAGCGTGCTCGGGAACAAATCCAGAGGCCGGATATCCACGGCAGGAAAAACCCGCTTGTACAGTTCAACCCGTTCGTCCGACAGGTCCATCATCCGGTCGCTGCACATCAGCGCTTGTCCGGTCAGCCCCTGCAAGGTGACCCACGCGCGGGCCTGCTCGATCGTCAGCGGATTATGAACCATGACGGTGTCCGGATCACAGTACCACACCACGTTATGCATGAAATAATATTTCATCGTCGCGTCCAGCGCGATCCTGAACCCGTTCCAGCCCGGCACCACATCCGCGCCTGTTCGCCAGCCTTCCACCAGGCCGACCCCTTCGAGCGGGATTTCCCAGCACCCCAGCACGTAGCGCGTGCGGCCAACCGCTTCATGGATCGTCTGCAAGGTCTTCCGGTAGAGCGCATCGGGCGTTTGGGAAGGGTTCTTCATCTGCGCCGCACACCGCCTGTATTCATCGACCACGCACGGCTGGCCGTCGATCTTGAAATAGTCGTACCCCCAACCGGTCAGGGTTGTAAACAGATTCTTGAGATACACATGGCCTTCCTCCGTTGACGGGTCGACCAGATAATTGCCTT
Organism: uncultured Lentisphaeraceae bacterium; assembly: GCA_964643945.1. Lineage (GTDB taxonomy): Bacteria > Verrucomicrobiota > Kiritimatiellia > RFP12 > UBA1067 > JAHFSX01. The sequence goes on from CAZXVN010000186.1 coordinate 9,813, forward strand.
CCCACGTGTCCGAGAGCGTCTTGCCGTCGGGCTTCAGCAGGAAGGCGTTTTTGTTCGCCTGAACGACCTTCTCGCTGCTCTGTCCGTGCGGGGCGATCCAAAGCGCCGGCTTGAAACCCAGCTGCTTGATGTATGCGGCAAGGCCGCCCATGCCGCCGGGGAACCGGCTGTTGATCGTTGTCCAGTCGCGGTTGGATCCGTAGCCGCGCCCGACACCCTGCCACCCGTCGTCCGTCTGAACATATTCCAGCCCGTAATCCTTCAGGTTTTCCGAAAGCCATTTGGCGTTCCGCTTCACCTCATCCTCGTTGATGTCATAGAAGTAGTAGTACCATGAACACCAGCCCGAGACGGGCAGGGGGAAAACAGACTTGTCGATCGGCTGGTAATATTTGATGCGCAGGGTATCGCGGTAGTAGTGGTCCATCACGCGCCCGTCGTTGAGTTTGACCTGATCGTGATCGGGATCGAAGAAGCCTTGCGCAATCGGCGTCCTCACGTCGCCCAGCGTCATGACAAACAGGTTGCTTTCTGCGCCGTCATGAATGCGGCAGGGAACAGAACGGTCAGCGCGCGGCGCTGCAACAACGGGCCGGGAGACGCATGCAAGAAGCACGGCCAGCACCAGGCTTTTCATGAGGGTCAGCGGCAGAGGCAGGACCGGCCTGCCTGGAAAGAAACAAGATTTAGACATGTGAGCACTCCTCGTTATGAACCGTTCGTGATCTGGCCTTCAATCGACATCCATGGCTTTTCACAAGCATACTGCGGACCTTTCACTGATTACAAGCTTTCCAGGTCAGTGGCCGTCGTCGGCCAGAGTGTGCTTGGGGACAGAATCGATTTCGAAGTCGAACATCAGCGGAAGATGGTCAGAGAGGCGTACGTAGGGGATTTTAAAGCGGACCGGCGTGATGGAGGGGTCATAGCAGATGAAGTCCAGCTCGCGGCAGGGAGCCCAGCTCGGATAGGTCGGCTGGTGCCGGACATTGGCGCTCTTGAGCCCGGTCGCGCGCAAGAACATGTGCATTTCCCAGACGCCTGAAAGGGTGTTGAAGTCGCCTGCGATCAGGCGCGGCTTGGTGCACCCCGCGATCAGGTCGTGCAGTTCGCCAAGCTGGCGCTGGCGGGCCCGCATGCCGAGGGCAAGGTGAACGAGGAAGAGGGTGACGCTCTCAAGCTCGACTTCGATGGCGAGGCTTTTAAAGCCGGTCTCGAAATCGTGGAAGGCGGTGCGCAGGATCGGCTCGCGCGCCAGCACGGCGTTGGCCTGCTTGTTGAGCACCGGCACGCGGCGGCCCAGCCCGTCGTCGGGATACTTGATGCGGTGGCAGTGGCAGAAGTCGAGGTCGTTGGCCAGCTCCTCAGCCTGGTTCTTGCGGCGGGCGCGGTACGAGCCGGAATCCACCTCCACCAGGCCGATGATGTCGGGGTCCATGTGGCGGACAAAACGCGTGATGTTCGGGAAGTGCGAGGTGGTCCGCAGCAGGGTTTCGAGCCAGGCGAACCGCCGCAGCCGTCCGGTGCCGTATTGGATATTATGGAGCAGAAATCTCATGGCGTTCGCGGCCGGGCTTACGCGCAGGACATCTCGTCGGCGATGGCGCGCGCGGCGGCGCAGGGGTCGGCGGCGTCGAGGATGGGGCGCCCCACCACGAGGTGCGTCGAGCCGTCTCTGACCGCCTGACCGGGGGTGGCCACGCGTTTCTGGTCGCCGGCGACAGCGCCGGCGGGGCGCACGCCGGGAGTGACCAGAAGGGCGCCCGGGCCGAGCGCGGCGCGCAGGCGGGCCACCTCCTTGGGCGAACAGACGATGCCGTCTGCGCCGTTCTCGCAGGCGAGGCGGCCAAGCGCCTCGACGTGGGCCGTCATCTCGCGGCCGACGCCAAGGTCGGCGAGGTCCGACTGGTCCAGGCTGGTGAGGACGGTCACGGCGAGGAGCTTGGGCGCGTTCGCGCCGCAGGAAAGGGCGGCAGCTTGGGCAGCCCGGATCATGGCTTTGCCGCCGGCAGCGTGGAGGGTCATCAGGTCCACGCCGAGCGCCGCGCCGGCCTTGACCGCGCGCTCGACAGTGCGGGGGATGTCGTGCAGCTTCAGGTCGAGAAAGACCTTCTTGCCGCGGCTCTTGACGGCGCGGACCACGTCCGGGCCTTCGGCGCTGAAGAGCTCCAGACCGATCTTGTAGAACGAGACTGACTCCCCGAGCCGGTCAACAAGCTGTACGACTTCGGCGGTTGAGGAGACATCGAGGGCGACAATCAACTCGGCCATGGAAAAAGTCCTTTGTGCGGGTTATGCGCAAGGTAAGCGCAAAAAGTCATTAAGCCAAAAACGGAAGGAATAAGCAATAAGCAATCGGGTCTTCTGTTGGGGCGGTGCGCATCTTCGGTGCGCCCCTTTAGAGCCGCAGACAAAAAATCAAGGTCTCCTTTTGAAAAGCACGACGATTATGGTAGAATACAGATTCATAAGGGGAAATCCCCAAACGGAAGGATCGTCGGATGAAGCACGCATACGCGGTGATTCTGGCAGGCGGGAGTGGCGAACGGTTCTGGCCGTTGAGCACGAAAGCCCGCCCGAAACAGTTCGTTTCTCTTTTTTGCGGCCGCCCGCTCCTGTCTCTGGCGGTTGAGCGGTTGAGCGGACTGATTCCTGCAGGCCGTGTTTTTATCATCACCGCCGAGCAGTGGGTGAAAGATGCGGCCGCCGCCGCACGGAACGTGCCGCGTGCGAACATCATCGGAGAGCCGTGCAAACGCGACACCGCTCCGGCCATCGCCGTGGCGTGCGGTCTGGTGCAACAGCGCGACCCCGAAGGCGTCGTTTGCATTCTCACGGCGGATCAGCTCATGAGCGATGTGGAGGCCTTCCGGCTGACCTTGTCCGATTCTGTCCAGGTGGCGGGGCGCGAAGAGGTGATCGTCACGATGGGCATACAGCCCGACACTGCGGCGACAGGCTTCGGCTACATTGAGGCGGGCGACGCCGTGGCGACCCGTACGGCGACCCTTTTTAACAAGGCCAAACGCTTTGTGGAGAAGCCGGACGCCTACACGGCGGCACGGTATGTGGAGAGCGGAAACTATTATTGGAACGCAGGGATGTTTATTTGGAAAACCGGCACCATGCGCAAGGCGTTGGCTGAATACGCGCCCGAGCTGGCGCAGCTCTGTGACTGCGTGGCCGCGGCCGCTTCGCCGGCTGACCGCGACGTGCTCTTGCGCCGGGTCTACCCTTCGTTGCGGGCGATTTCGATCGACTACGCCGTGATGGAGCACGCCCCAAACATCGTGATGGCACGCGGTTCGTTCGGGTGGGACGATGTGGGCTCGTGGCCTTCTTTGGCCGGCCATTTCTCTGCCGATCTCGACGGGAACGTGGTGATCGGGTCGTGCGAACAGATGGAGGCGCAGAACAACAT
>CAZXVN010000187.1:0-4531 GCA_964643945.1 uncultured Lentisphaeraceae bacterium
CGACGGATGGAATCCGGTCCGCGAGATTGCGGCGTCAGGCGGCCGCGCATCGACGAACTGCTACACCTGGGGGCTGGATCTGTCCGGCACGCTCCAGGGTGCGGGCGGGGTCGGCGGGCTGCTGGCCGTGAACCGCGACGGCACGGCCTGTTTCCCTGTCTACGACGCTAACGGCAACGTGACCGCCTATGCCGACTCAACCGGCTCATCAGTCGCCGCATTCTCCTATGACGCTTTCGGCAACACCCTCTCCGCAACCTGCCCGGACTTCTCCTTCCCATACCGTTTCAGCACCAAGTACCTCGACGCCGAGACCGGGATGTATGACTACGGCTACCGCTCTTATTCGCCGGAACTCGGCCGCTGGCTGAACCGCGATCCGATCGGGGAGAAGGGAGGGCTGAACCTTTACGGGTGTGCTGAAAACGATCTGTTAAATAAATATGATGTGTTGGGACTTTTCGGCTCTGGACATCGATATTCAGTCTTGCATGGTTTCGCCTTAGTATTGTTTGGCATACGAGTGAATGACAGTGTTTTTCCCGGGCACAGCGATTTCGAGGGAGGCGACTACTTCGATTTTGTGAAAGAGGACACATGGTTCACGCATCCAGTTATTCAGCCTTCGTTGCACTTTCAGCCATTAACAAAGTCAATGGAGGAGGCAGAAAAAGCATCAGTGCGTTGTGTTTGTGATAAAAACAGATTTGAACGGGCGGTGCATCAAGGACAAGACTATTTCTCGCATGTTGCGCAAGAGTATTATTGGGATCCGTTTAACTTCTCACTCAACAGTTGGGGTTTTGGCCACTTGTTTGCCGACCCCGACCCTGACGAGAATCTTACACAGTGGAATCGCGCACAGATTTGGACTAAAGGTTATGTGAAAAGGTGGGATGATAATTATTGTGGAAGGTCTGTAAAATGAAGATGACAATTTCAAGGATGGTGTTCGAGAAAGGGTTGCGTCAGGGAGTTCGAGAATTCAGACTCTTCGAAAAGGCTATGTTATCTAGCACGTTTCTAGTTTTCAGTTCGTTACTAGTCTCGGGTTGCGGAACAGCAGGGCTGTGTGTCGTGGACGTAGATAACGCGTCCGTTGTTTATAGGAGGAAAGGCGGAACCTTCCGTGAGGCGCCTTTGTGTGCAACACAAGAGGGATTTATGACTTTGCAACGGACGGAGACTAGCCGTTTCGTGGTACGGCGGGTCGGATTCGACGGAAAGGAAATGAGTCAGACTGATCTGCCCCTTTTCACGACATCCTATGGCGATGAGAGTTATGCTTTTTCTGAAGGAGGACAAAGAATCGCATATGTTAAATGGAAAACCGATAGAAACCCTCACCTTGTTGTGTGTTCGACAGCGAATGTAGAAGTGAATTTACTCCCCATGGGTATGGGGGATAATCTCGGCGAAATTTATGAATGCCTTGTATTATGGGTGAATTGTGATTTGGTTCTGGTTTCTCCACAAGGAGGGGAACAAGGGGGGAAAGATCCCTTTTACTTAATTGATATTTATAACAAGAAGAAGACCTTTCTTTGCGACATCATGCACTCATATGGGCCAAAACTCCTTTCGCCATCAAAGCGTTACCTTTTAGTATCGGAAGGGAACAACGATTCGCTTCTTTACCGGATTCACATTTTTGATCTGATAGCGAAAAAGAAAGTTTTTGAGATCATTCCATCGGGAAAAGAGATGCATGCGTGGGGGGCTGTCTGGAATTCTGACGATGAACTTGTGTATGCCGTTGACAATTTAGTTTACGCCCAGAAGATTGGATCTACCGACAAGAGGGAGATCCTTAGGTTGAAACAGTGTTATGGGGCATGGCTGTACGCGGTCGACAGCAAACACAATCTTCACTATCAGATTATTAGCAAAGAGGGCATCGGTTCCAAAAGGGTTGGTGGGTGGAGAACTTTCAATATTGACACAAAAGAAGACAAAGAACTCACAGAGCATCGAATTAACGGCAAAGTCCTTATGACACGGGAACGAGATAAGATCGTTGCGGAAGTTGGATATTAAGTGCAACTGGGTATCCCCTTTGGTCTAGTAAATGGCAAGGTTACACAAATGTTAAAAAGGGCAGTTGGATCAGGTCGGCAAAACACTTCGTCGCTTACGCTTAGTCCCACACTTCGTCGGATACGCTTAGTCCAACTGCTTTGTCGTTACTCCACAGGAAGTTTCCGACTAAGAGAAATGACTAAGCGTAACCGACTAAGAGTGAGATCAAGTGTGGCGACACGATATAGCCTGCGTCCAAGTGGTGTCATGCAACTGGTGAAGGAGTTCCGATGAGCTTCTGTTAGCCACTAGAGCAAAGGGGATACCCAGTTTAAGTGCATGTTTTGGCCTTTGATCTCAATTTGGCGCGGCAAAGATGAGGGGTACGTAACCTGTATGAACATCGTAAAAAGTTTAGCGGTCACCAACGCCAGTTTCAACGTGTCTGATTCGGCGGTGACTAATGCGGTCGACAATAAACGTAATCTGCACTACTCGCGCTATGACCGGGACAGCGATTGCTCCAGAGCGACCGGCGGGTGGAGGGTCTTTAATCTCGATACAAAGAAGGAGAGTGTGATTTCGAGGCTGAAGATTTCCGACAAAACCCTCATGACACCGAAACGGGACAAGGTCGTTGCGGAGGTCGAGTACTAGAGTTCAAACAGGGTGAAAGATTTAAGATGATCAGCAGGCTTCAGATTGCAACCCGCGTGTGGGTTTGTGCGGCGCTGTTTCTCGCGCAGCAGGCCGAGGCGCTTGTCTATTGCGTGACCAATAGCGTGGACTATCACCAAAACGCGCCGACCGGCGAATGGGCCGATAGCGGCTGGAACGAGACCGCGCCGATCACGAACTTTCTGGGGACGGTCATTTACTCTAACGCGATGCTGACCGCAAAACACATCTGGGAGATTTCAGTGGGAGAGCAGTTCATGTATGAGGGCCAGAATCATACGGTGAATTCGAGGGTGGAGGACACGAACAGCGATTTCGTCATTCTGTTCTTTACGCCGTCGGCGACAAATTTCGCGCGGATCAACATTGAGACCAACGACATCAGCGCGTTCGTGGTCTTGCAGGGCCGGGGCACGGAGCGCGGCATCGAAGTGGTGACGGGGACCGGACACACCAACGGATGGAAATGGGGCCCATCGCAGGCGATCCGCCGCTGGGGCGTGAACCGATATATCGGCGCGTACGCCGGCGATGAGACGTATGCCGTGGCCGCCTTCGACAATAACGGCGATCCCGACGAGTGCATGCTTTCGGTCGGCGACAGCGGGGGGCCGGGTTTTATCCGGACCGGCAGCGGCTGGAAACTGGCGACGGTCAACTATTCGGTTGAGCCGTCCGACTTCAGCTTGTTCGCCAACCATGGACAGCCCTTTAACGCGACGCTGTATGACTATGGCGGTTTGTACTATAAGGAGAACGGGACGTGGCTGTACCAGCCGCCAGGAGCGACGAACACGCCGGGCCTGATGGTCAACACGCGCACGTCGAAATGTATCGATTGGATCACCAACACGGTGACGGGCATCACGTTCCCGGCGGACATCGGGGTGGCTTGGCGTTGCGAGACCAACCAGCCTACGGGGCATCAGGCCGCCGAAGGAGTCTGGCTCGAAGTGATCGTCACCAACGCAGGCCCATACACCGCACGTGATCTGGCGCTCGACATTACCTGGCCGAGCGGTGTGCGCCTGCTCAGCAGCCTCGCCTCGCAAGGCGCCTTTGTGACGAACCGCTGGTCGTTGGCGTCGCTTGAGGACGGCTGCGCGGCGACGTTGCGGGTGGACACGGCGGTGTGGCGCGCGGCCGCCGGGTGGGGAACCAACCGCGTGTCCGTGACCGCATCGGACAAGCCGGACGGAGTATCCTCTAACAACGCGGCATCCTGCGCCATGCTCTTACCCGCCACCGCCACGTTACTGATCATGCACTAGTACATTTAAAAATCAAAGTTTCGGATAAAGGCGTTTCAGTTTTATCCGGGCATCCTCAGCGGTGAACGGCCAATCAACTTTGGTTTGCCGGGAGATCCTCTCCAGATTCCAGGCTCCGAATGAAGACTGCCCAGTCATCCATCGTCCGGCGCTCGGTTACCCCTCGCCCCCTCGAAACAGCCCCCTCGAAACAGATTGAAACGGCATTACTCCGGTGGTATGGTGTGAGACATCGTTGTAGAATGCTACTGAACCAGAGGGGTATATGCTGACCAATCAAGGCGCGTTTCCAACAACGGACTGGGGGTTGCTGAAGAACCTGCGCGGGAATGACCCGGCGTTACGTTCGGCCGGGCTTAACATCTTGGCAGGTCGCTACTGGCGGCCGGTTTACTGTTTTCTGAAGCAGTCTGGGCATTGCGATGCTGAAACGCATGGATGCATTAGTACTGTCTTTGAAAGCGAACCATGATGTGACTCTGACTTACGACAAGGCGGTGATCGATTTCATCTGTGCGGAGGGCTATAACGCCGAGTTCGGGGCGCGGGAGCTGAACCGGGCA
>CAZXVN010000188.1:0-4001 GCA_964643945.1 uncultured Lentisphaeraceae bacterium
ACGCGGTTGTGCGGGTGCTGCAATAAGGATGTGTTTATGGCTGCGAACATCTATTCGACGAAGGACAACCAGTGGCGGGAGTTTTACAACCCGCTGCGCGGGATCACGCTGGAGCGGATCGTCGGGCTGATCGAGCAGGGCGAGCATGGGGCGTTGGCGGATGTCCAGTGGTTCTACCAGGCGATGGAGCGGTCGGACGCGCTGATCACCACGGTGATCCAGCGGCGGCGCGCGGCGCTGATGTCCTGCAACTGGGACGTGGTGCCCGAGGAGAAGGCGACGGATCCGCAGCTCGCCCAGGAGCAGTCCCAGTTCCTGCGCGACGAGTACGACAAGGTCGAGAACCTGCGGGAGGCCGTGGCGTTCCTGGCGCTGGCGACGTTCCGGGGGTACTCGCACGTCGAGAAGAACTACGGCGCCGACGGCAGCACGGTCCGGCTGGAGCCGGTCGAGCAGTGGTTTTGGGTGCGCGAGGGGATGTTCGGCCCGTGGCAGTACAACCGCACGGCGCGGCCGGGCGTGACCGAGGGCGAGGACGTATCCCTGGAGAATTTCGTGATCCTCGACGCGCCGGTGGCGCTGGACCGGATCCTTTCGGTGCAGTATTTTCACCGCAACGTGTGTATGCGCGACTGGGCGGCCTATCTTGATGTGTACGGCATTCCCTCGGCGTTCATCGTGGGGCCTCCCAACGTCACGGCGGACAAGGAGGCGGCCTATCTCGCGATCGCCGAGGCGCTGATCAAGGACGGGCGCGGCTATCTGCCCAACGGCACGGACGTGAAGTTCGTGACCGGCGGCATGGCGGGCAAGCCCCCGTTCCGCGATCAGCTCGACTACCTTGACAAGCAGATCACGCTGCTCGGGACGGGCGGGCTGTTGACGATGCTGACCGAGAGCGGCAGCGGCACGTTGGCCGGCGGGGCCCACTCCGAGGCGTTCAAGCAGGTGGCGGCGTCGGACGCGGCGATGGTGACCGAGGTGCTGCAGCGCGATTTCGACAAGCCGCTTCTGGACAAGGCTTTCCCGGAGTGGCCGGTCGAGGCGGGCATCAAGCTCAGCATGGATCCGCTGGGCGGGTTCGGGTCGGGTGTTATGCCTCCCGGCGGCGCTATGCCGGGCGCGGCTCCGGCGGACGTGCCTCCGGTCGGGGTGGCGGTGTAGCGCGACAAGCGGGGGAGATGGGGGAGTTCTTAACACGGGGGCACTGGGGCACGGAGTGGGGTATGGAGCATGCAAGTTAGATGGGACGGGAAAAATCGACCATCGACCACCACCATCGACCGCCATCGACCACCCCGAACCCGTTGGCGCCCGAATATTGGCTTTGACACGCCTACTGTTTTTTTGTATCGTTAAAACATATTCGGAATTAGCTTTCTTTCAGGATGTTCGAAAAGGAAAAAAACACCATGAATTCAGCATTGAGAGCAGTATGTCTGGGCGTGGCGGCGAGTCTCGCACTCGGCGCCAGGGCGGCTGCGCCGGCAAACGACAGCTTCGGCGGCGCGATCGAGTTGCCGGGCGACAGCGGCAGCTTGTCTGGCAACAACAACATCGACGCCACATTCGAAACGGGCGAGCCCGAGTGTGGGGCTACCAATACGGTATGGTTCAAATGGAACTGCACAACTGACGGCACGTTCACCATCAGCACATTAGGCTCGACGACCCCCGCTGAGGGTGAATGGGATGCGATTCTTGGCGTTTATACAGGAGCTTCGGTCGATGCACTGACGGCACTTCCAGGCACACCTCAAGACACTTCCTATGCCGAAACTATGACCGTGACGGTGTCGGCTGACACCACTTATTACATTCAGTTGGCTGGATTTAATAATGACGTGGCATCGGACATCCTTCTCACCTGGTCGTGGAGCGCTCCGCCTCCAACGGGTTTGATCATTGACATCAGCAATGCCACCACCCCCGCAGAATCGTCGTGGCCTGATGGCGGTGTCAGAATCGACGACGTTGTAGGCGCGGGCAATAGCGGCCGTCTTATCGGTGTAACGCAGACGCATTGGACAAGCGGAGGTTTCTCGGTTGACCTAGACCTCAATGGAAACACGCTCAAGATCAACAGCGGCGGCGGCAACTACATAAACGCCAGCGGTGCGATCTCCGGCAACGGCGTGGTGAGTGTGGAAGGCGGCGGAAACCAACCGATCCACATCAGCGGCAGCACCGGCAACACCTACTCCAACACGACTGTCGTGACGCCATACACCGCAGTGTCGCTCGAAAAGAGTTCGGGCCATGCGCTGTGCGGTGGCATCACGGTGACCGGCCCCAATAACCCGCCGTACACGACGAGCCTGATATGGACCGCCCCCAACCAGATCGAAGACACCTCTGACGTGACCCTAGTCAGCGCGGGGGCCGTTCTTGATCTGGCCGGCTTCTCGGACACGATCAGCAACCTGTATATGGTGACAGGTTCTTACGTGCAAACGGGTGTGGGCGGGGTGCTGAAGGTGGCAAAGCTCTTTTTGGACGATGTAGAACAGGGGGAAGTCGCCTATATCGCGGGCGACGGCTTTGTCCTCGGTTCCGGTTACATCGAAGTGGGCGGATCCGGGCCGCCGTTGATCGAGCAACCTCCCTCCGAGCCGGTGAACCCCGCACCGACTGACGGATCGCCGACCGTCCATCCGGCTAATCTCCCCAAACTCGATTGGGCGGACAGCTCACGAGCCTCTAGTTACGATGTCTATTTATGGATCGACTCGGAGCCGAAGCCTGAGAGTCCAAACGCGAATGTTGTCCTTAGTGAATACACGCTCAGCAGCCAGGTGCTTTCGCTCTCGACCTACAACTGGCAGGTGGTCGCAAATAACACGGTCGGCTCTACGACCGGCGTGGTGTGGACCTTCACCACTGTGGACCGCACGCTCGTCGCCGGCAACTACGGTAAGCCTTATACCGATTTCAACCATAACCTCAACTACATCGTGGGCGTGGGCAATAGCGGAACGCTGCTCGGCAATTTCATCGTTCACTGGCAGGGCGGGCCAGGCAGCTTCTCCGTGCCGCTGGACCTGAACGGTTTTATTCTGAATGCGGACACCGGCGGCGGCAATGGCGGTCATGTCGCGTCGGGACCGATCTCGGGCACCGGGTCCTTTGTCATCACGCACGGCCCTGCAGGCGGTGCCTGGGACAACATCTATACCATCAGCGGCAACACCCCCAATACCTACACCGGCGGCACCGTGATCAACCGGGGACAAGTCCGGATGATCAAGACTGCGGGAGTCGACGCCTTGCCTGCCACCAGCATCACGCTCGGCTCTGCGGGTGAAACCGCTCGTTTGATCTGGGGGGCGAGCGACCAGATCAACGACCTTGCCGAAGTTTCGGTGCTCCTGCCGACGGTCACGGTGCCCGCTCCGGACGCCAACCTGAACTATCTCGACTTGGCAGGTTTCAGCGACACGATCGCTTCGTTGACACTGCCGGATGCGGGTGCGAAGACTTTCGTTCGTACAGGTAACGGCGGCGTGTTGACCGTGAGCAAGTTGACCGTGGACGGCGTCCGCCTTCCCAGCGGTGTTTACACGAGCATATCTGGTTTTGTCCAAGGTACGGGGAGCATCAAGGTGCCCGCGTACGGGACCATCATTTACTTCCGTTAGACGTGACGTATTCAGCTGATCAAAAGGGTGAGCCGTACAGACACGGCCCACCCTTTTTTTGTCGGCTGGCAAACCGCCCCACGGCTTTTTTTTGGTTTCAAGTGAGGTATCAAACGTGCTTATCAGGATGCGTAACGCGATTGACGGATGTGGATGGTTTTGTCAAAGCAGTTGCGTTTTACGGTTGTAGGTCGCAAAACGGATCAAGTCCCGAGAAATGCAACTATACACAGCGTCTTAAATAATTGCGCATAGTCTGCGCAACTGACGATTCGGTTTGAACCACATGTCGAACCGTTGTTGAACATTCTGGATAAGTTTCTGAAGAGTATCGAAGTAAACGTTGTGCGTGCAGAGACGGCG
>CAZXVN010000189.1:0-5510 GCA_964643945.1 uncultured Lentisphaeraceae bacterium
AGCCGGTGACTGGAGTTCAGACGTGTGCTCTTCCGATCTGCGTGCCGCTGGCCCACCAGTAGCTGCCGAACTCCCCGCTTCGCAGACAATTGAGGATCGCCCACGGATTATAGACCTTCTCGCCTGTCCCCCACCAATAGCCGTTGTAGCGCTCCCTCAGAACACTCCAAGACTCCGCCTCGGTCAGCGCGTTGGTTTGCGCCAGACGGGAGATGAACGGGGCGAAGTCGCGATGCAGTTCCGACTCGGTATAGCCGCAGAGTTCGGCCGCTTCCGGGGCAAGTGTCACATCCAGCATCTGGTTCAACTCGGAGAAGATGCTCGTGCGCACCATGCGTCCGATGCCGGTGATGAAAAGTTTTTCGAGATGCGCGTCGCACCCTTTGAGCGAGCCATAAAAAGAAGAGAGCACATCGCGCATCTTACGCGCCATGGGCAGATCCGTGATGTGGTCATGCACCGGCTTCTCGTATTCATCCACGATCACCACCACGCGGCGGCCGGCCTGGGCGTGGATGCCGCGCAACAAGGCGACAAAATCATCTGGCAATAGCCGTCCCGTCAGCGTAATGCCGTAGGGTTTGGCTTGGTTGGCCAGCATCGATAAAAGCGACTCTCTCAGCGACTCCACCGAACTCGTCTCGGCGTCCGTCAGACTGAAATGTACGACCGGGTTCGTCTTGCTCCAGTCCCAGAGCGGGTCGATGGCGAGGCCGGCATAGAGTTCGCGGCGGCCCTCGTAAAGATATTTGATGGTGGAGCAGAGCAGGGACTTGCCGAAGCGGCGCGGCCGGGCGAGAAAGAGATAATTACCGGCTTGAAGCAAATCGAACAGCACCTGCGTCTTATCGACGTAAAGGTAATTCGCTCCGGCTTCGCGGAGTTTCGCGAAGTCGCTGATCCCGAGCGGGAGTCTGGGCAGGGAGTGAGCCATGACAAAAGGGTAGCGAACCGGGGGGGCGATGGCAACCCATAATTAAACCCCACCCCCCCCAAATGTGGAATATGTTTCTGCGCACGGAAGTGATACATATAAAGATGTTAAATGCGTCAGGTGTTTAGGAAACAGGTGGTTGTTCTCGTGACGTGGCGCTTGGGCAGGGGTTGAAGCGATCAGTAGCGTATGAGAATTCAATCTGAAATCAGGAAATCAGGAAAAGAGCAAGGACGTGCAGAGGAGGAGGAACACAGGCTGAGTATTTTTCCTTGTTCATCCAGCTGCGAGACACCGTCCCTTCCTGTTTTCCTGATTTCAGATTAGTAGAAGTTATCGACGAGATGTTTAAAAAGGGGCTGGGGGATATGGGGGATATGAAGGGGATGCACATGGATATTCGAGCGATAGCGGTCTGGACGGCGGGCGTCATGGTGCTGATGGGGGCGCCGGCATTGAACGCGGCGGAAAACAAGGTCGTCTGGCTGGATGAGATGGATTTGAAGAACGCGGTGGCCGGGTGGGGCACCACCCAGGCGAAAAAGAGCGTCGACAAACAGCCGCTGAAGCTGCGCGGGACGGTATACGAGCGCGGCATCGGCACCCACTCGTTCGGCGCTCTCAGCATCGATCTCGACGGCCGCGGCGTGCGCTTCAAGGCGCTGGCCGGCATCGACGACGAGGTCGGCGCGTCGGGCACGGTAGAGTTCAGCGTGACGGGCGACGGCAAGAAGCTGTGGTCCAGCGGCGTCCTCAAAGGCAAGGGCGAGGTCAAGCCGTGTGACCTCGACCTCAAAGGCATCAAGATCCTCGACCTGCTGGTGGACACCACGCCCGACGGCTATGGCAGCGACCACGCCGACTGGGCCGACGCCCGGATCGAGTACACCGGCGAAAAGGCCCCTGTGACCAAGCCTGTGCAGAGGGCCGTCCGGACGGCCAGCGCCTACAACCACCGGTGGCCTGCGGCCGACCAGGTGTTCGACAAGAACGCCCTGCCCGACCCCGCCGACAAGGACGAGGCGGACGCGGTGCTCCGCCGCACGGGCGCGCTGATCCGGCATCTCAAGACGTTGCCGCGCTGTCCGAGCCTCCTGAAAGAGGAGGCGGCCCTGGCCGCCCTGAAGGCCCGCGCCGGCACGATCGAGGCGGGAAGCCCCGCACGCGAGGCGCTGCTGGCCGAGGCCTGCAAGCTGCGCCGCAAGGTGGCCTTCGCCAACCCGCTGCTCGACTTCGACAAGATCCTCTTCATCAAGCGCCACTTCTGTCCCAATCCCGAAACCAGCGGCAACCACATGTGCGACCAGTACTTCGGCTTCAACGCGATCAGCGGCGGCGGGTTGTTCGTCCTGGAAAAGCCCTTTTCCGACACGCCGGCAATCCGCAACGTCCTTGAGAAATCGGTCTGCGGGAACGGGCGCTACAAGGGCAGGGTCCTGACCGAGAAGGACGGCTACCTCGGGCCCGAGCTGAGCTTTGACGCCAAGGAAGTGCTCTTCGCCTGCACGGAAATCCCCGGCGACCAGAGACGCTATCAACCCCAGCATTACACCAACAACACGTACAAGATTTTCCGCGTGGGGCTGGACGGCACGGGGCTGACCCAGGTGACGGACGGCGTCTGGAACGACTTCGACCCCTGCTATCTGCCGAGCGGCCGGATCATCTTCATCTCGGAGCGCCGCGGCGGCTTCGGCCGCTGCCACGGCCGGCCGGTGCCCAGCTTCACCCTGCACTCGATGAACGCGGACGGCAGCGACATCGTGGCGCTGAGCCCGCACGAGACCAACGAGTGGCAGCCGAGCGTGAACAACTACGGCATGGTGGTCTACACCCGCTGGGACTACGTTGACCGCGGCTTCAACCAGGCGCACCACGCCTGGACCACGAGCCCGGACGGGCGCGACCCCCGGGCCGTGCACGGCAACTTCGCGCCCAGCCAGGGCGCGAGGCCCCATTTCGAGATCACCATGCGGGCGATCCCCGGCACTCAGAAGTACATGGGCACGGCCGCCTGCCATCATGGACAAGCTTACGGCTCAATCATTCTGGTCGACCCGCGCGTTCCGGACGACAACGCCATGGCGCCGGTCAAGCGGCTGACGCCCGACCAGTTGTTCCCCGAGGCCGAGACCGGTTGCCATGGCCCGCCCGTGAATTACGCCGCGCCTTATCCGCTGAGCGAGTATTTTTTCCTCTGCGTGTATGACAAAGACAGCCGCCCGGACGCCGGCAAGGCCAATAATTACGGCATCTATCTGGTGGACGCCTTCGGCAACAAGGAGCTGCTCTATCGCGACGAGGCGATCTCCTGCCTCGACCCGATCCCCATCAAGCCGCGTGCGGTCCCCCCGGTGATCCCGCACCTGACGGCCGTAGGCAAGCCGCTCAAGCCCGGCGCGAAGTTTGTGCCGCCGGATCCCAAGACCATCCCCGACTTCGGCACGGTGGGGCTGATCAACGTCTACGACAGCATCTATCCCATGACCAACCTGCCCAAGATCGTGGCCTTGCGGATCATCCAGCTTCTGCCGAAAACGACGCCCTTCGCCAACAACCCGCGCATCGGCTTCGGCGACCAGAAGAGCGCCCGCATGGTTTTAGGGACCGTGCCGGTCGAGGACGACGGCAGCGCGTTCTTCACGATGCCGGTCAACCGCCCCGTCTACTTCCAGGCGCTCGACGCGGAGGGCATGGCCGTGCAGTCCATGCGCAGCGCCACGTACGTGCATCCGGGCGAGACCCTGACCTGCCTGGGCTGCCACAACTCGCCCACGACAGGCTACGGCATGAGCAAGAGCCAGCCCAAGGCGCTCAAGCGCAAGCCATCGGCGCTCAAGCCTGACCTGCCCGGCTCGAAGCCCTTCAGTTATACGCTGCTCGTCCAGCCGGTGCTGGACAAGAACTGCGTGGCGTGCCACGTGAAGAGCGCGGCCGAGGGCAAGAAGGCGCCGGACTTGTCGGCGGGAACAAAGAAGGGCGGCAACGACTTTTTCGCTTCCTACGATTCGCTGCGCACCTTCACCTTCTTCTGGAATGAGGCGGGGTGGGACAACATCCCCGACAGCAAGCCGGGGAAGATCGGCGCCCGCGCCAGCAAGCTGTACCAGATGCTGGCCAAGGGCCACCACGACCTGAAGCTCAGCAAGGAAGACCTGCACCGGCTGACCCTGTGGCTGGACTGCAACAGCGATTTCTACGGCTCCTACGAGAACCTGCCCGAGCAGAAAGAGGGCAAGGTCGTCTGGCCCACGCTGGAGTAATTTTCTTTGGAAAGGCGGAATCAATGAAACGGCTATTCAGTTCAATTGTTCTTTCAGGGTGTCTGTTTGGTTCCCTGCGGGCAGAAACGGCGGCCCGGCACGAGGTCCGGGCGCCGGGATTAAAACTCACGCTTTCTGCGGATGGACGGATCGTCGGTTTGACTGTCGGCGACAAAGGCGCTGAAAGGGCGATGGCGGGCGAGACGCTCCTGGAGGGCTGCCGGACACAAGGTGCTGTTGCCGCGAAGACGCTTCAAAACGGCGGGATGGAATTCACGCGGACATTAGTGGCAGACAACCCGCCGCGCGCGTGCCAGTTGGTTGAGCGGTTTACACCCACCCGGAACAGCGTGAGATGGGAGATTGAGATTCTCGGGAAGGGCGTCCCCTGGAGCACGGAAATCCTCACGCAACTGGCTTATCCGGCTACGCCGCAAACCCGCTTCTGGATCGCCGGGTGTGGCGACGGCGGCTGGGTCGACCCCCTGACAGTGATGCCCTTGAAAAATGCTACTTTTGATTACGGCGCGCCGAGTTTTCGCCTGGATAATCCGCGCCTCGCGTTTTGTCCCGGGTGGGGGAGTGGCAACATCATTTGCCTGCCGCTGGTCTCGGTGATGGAGCCGGAAACGGACACGGGGCTGAGCCTTATCCTGTCTCCGGAGGATACTTCACGCGAGATCATGCTGCGCATGACGGCGTCTGGCCGGTTTGCCTTTGCCCGGGACCGTCACCGGATTGATGCCCAGCGCCCGGTCAAGTTCTCCATGGACCTTGTTGCCCACGAAGCCGGCTGGCGCGGCGCCCTGCGCTGGATCACCGCCCGTTACCCGCAGTTTTTCGACCCGGTCAATCCACAGGCCCACGACATGGGCGGCACCGCCGCCTATTCCTGCAAGGATGTCGATTTTGATGCGGAGAAAATGAGGAAGATGGCTTTCCGGGTGAACTGGCGCGCCAGCTTCGATTTTCCCTATATGGGCATGTTTATCCCGCCGGTGTCTGACACGGAAACCTGGCCCAGGTTCGGCGGAGCGAAAACATCCCTGCCGGCCATGAGAGACTATGCCGCAAAAATGCGGGAGCTGGGCTTTTATGTGCTGAGCTATTTCAACGTGGCAGAATTCGGCGCGCATATAACCTGGCCGCTGCCGGCGCGCAAGGCGGAGCGCGACGAGGATCTTTGGAAGAACGCGCACGACTTTCTCGGGGCGAAGCTGTCGTCGGCGATCCTGCGGATCCCGGACGGCATCACATCGAATGTCCTAGCCAAAAGCACGTATCCGCGCTCGCGTCCCGGCGGCTGCTACTTC
>CAZXVN010000190.1:0-4281 GCA_964643945.1 uncultured Lentisphaeraceae bacterium
TCGCTGGAAAGCGCGTGGCCGGCCTGCGAGGGCGGCGATCCCAGCAAAGGCGAGAAGGACCAGTGCTGCCTCCTGCCGACGGACAACGCCTGGTTCTTGGGCAAAAAAGTGCAGATCCCTGCGCCGGAGGTCTTCCGCGGCGTGGTCCGCTGCGCCGGCACCCCCGGCCAGAAAGGCGGCGTCCACGTGGCCCTGACGCCCTACGCGGACGCTTATCATACACATAGTATCTATCAACAAAGTCTTTAGGATTAGGAGGCGGCACTTCCATTCATAATCGTAATTGTCCTCGTCCTCGTCCTCGATCCAGTTCCGTTACCTTTAACTTCAAGTTTTTTACCACGAAACTTCATGAAACTTCATGAAATTGAATTTTTTCGTGTGCTTTCGTGTGTTTCGTGGTTAAAAAGTTATCCCTCTCGCTTGCTCCCGCTCAGGGAATCCTCTTTGGCATGCAACTCGTGTAGTCAGTCGTGCCGACGGCGTAATCGCCGAGCGTAGGCACACGACTACACGAGTGAGCAGCGTCCTTCGCGAAGAAGTCATCCACGTTTCCACCACTAAGGCACTAACGCGGGCTGACGCCCGCAACCCAATCGGCGTCGGTATCGGAATCGGGATCGATTGTTCCTGTATGGCCATTGTCTGGCAACCGCGCACCTGATTGCAAAGTCGATGCCGATACCGATACCGATTCCGACCCCGAGAGAGGCACGCAACCCTGCCTCCTTCGCAAACAACTTTTTTTTATTGCTGTTGTTGGTTTGTAAGGCACCTAAATCTTAATCGCTCAGGAAAGTTACCCTCTCGTTTGACGCCGTAAGGCGTTTCCCTGCCATATTGAGAAGTGCTGGCCTTTCACACCTCGGCCGACCTGCTGGCCTGCGCGGTTCTCGGCGGTCCCGCACGGGGCGGGACAGAAGTCCGTTCGCCTCCTCGTCCCCTTCGAACACCTCTTGAGCCGGGTCCCACTTCAGCGACCGCCCCAGCCGGAAGGAAGCGGCGATGAGATGGCCAAGCGAGGCCCCGCGGTGCCCGATCTCCTCGTGCGAACTTGGCCGGCTCCGGGTCCTGATGCATTCGAACCAGTTCGCGTGGTGGTTGTTGGCGCCGCCCACTTCGCGCGTCTTGAGCTTCATCTCTTGGAAAAGGCTTTCGGGGCCGCCCTCGATCCGCCCGCCGTGCTCGACGTTCAGCCAGCCGCGCTCGCCGACAAAGAGCCCCCCGAACATGCCGTCGAGCTTGGCGTCCTCGGGCACCGCGTGATAGAGCGACTTCACCTGCTCCCAGCCGTCGATGTGATGGAGCAGCGTTCCGTTCGCGTACCGGCACGTCAGCGTCGGGAACTGCTTGCCGGAAGGATGAATGATCTCGGCCGGCCCGCTCTCCTCCATGCCGAGGGCGTACTGGATCACATCGGCGGCGTGCGAGTGGTAGTTGGTCGAGACGCCATTGCCGAAATCCTCGCAGAACGTCCACGGCACCACCCCGGGGATGGGGTTCCGGTGGTAGTGATGATTGTAAGGACGGAACGGCGAAGGCCCAACCCACAGGTTCCAGTCCAACCCCTCGGGGACCGGCTCTTCCGGCAGCGTCGGATTCAGCGTGATGCGCGAATTGCCGACCGTCGGGACGTTCACCATCCCCCAGAGCGTGAAAGCCGACTTGACCTTGCCCAACCCTCCGGCGCGGACGAAATCGATCGCCTCGTGCATCGCCGGTATCGAGCGGTACTGCGAGCCGTTCTGAAACACGCGCTTGTTCGCGCGCACGGCCTCCACCAGCGCGCGCCCCTGGCGAACCGTCATGGAAACCGGCTTTTCGCAGTACACGTCTTTGCCGGCCTTGACCGCCTCGATGGAAATGGGCGTGTGCCAGTGGTCCGGCGTGGCGATCACCACCGCGTCAATGTCTTTTCGCGCCAGCAGCTCCCGGTAGTCGTTATACGCCGCGCACCCGGCGTATTTTCCGCCGGGCTGCGAAGCCGCGTAGTTGGCCTCGGCCGCCTCTTTCCCCTCGGCGCAGCGCGAACGGTCCACGTCGCAAACCGCCAGCAGTTGCACGTCGCTGTCGCCGACCAGCCGGGCCAAATGCCCGCGCCCCATGCAGCCCCTCCCGATCAGGCCCATTGTGAGCCGGTTGCTCGGCGCCACCGCGCCGCCGGCCCGCGGCGCCGACGCCCGTACCATCCGCGGCACGGCCAGCGCCGACGCCGTCGCGCCGATAAACCCGCGCCTTGTCATTCGCTTTCCAGCGTTCCCCGTTGTCATCATGTTTTCTCTTTGAGCTCACTTTCCGATAACCTTACAGCGTCAGGCTGAGCGCGTCAAAGAAGGTGGCGCACTGCTTGACCTCCGGCATCGACGTCAGCCAGTTCCGCGAGTATTCGAGCCCGAACATCACCGGCGTGTTCCCCACCTCGCGGATCTTCCGCAACACCTCCTCCGTCCGCCCCTTGCCGCTTCCCCACGGCACATCGGCGCCCTGCGGCCCGGCCTCGCTGAGGTCGTGCAGTTGCAGCGTGATCAGCCGCTTTCCCAACTTCTCGATTCCCGCGACAGGGTCGATGCCGCCCCGCAGCCAATAGCCCACGTCCGCGCAAGCGCCGATGTGCGCGCTGCGCCCCTCGCACGCCTTGAGGATGCCCTCCGGATGCCAGTACGCCGGCGACGCCTTTTGGTCGTGGTTGTGGAGCGCGACGCGAATGTCGTATTCCTGGCAGAAGCGGTCGATCACCGGCAGCGACTCGGGCGCGGGCTCGCTCATGAAGGTCTCGATGCCGAGCTTGCGGCCGAACTCGAAGAGCTTCCGACACCCCGCCTCGTCGCCGGGAATGCTTTGAATGTAGTACGTCAGCAGGCGCACCCCGGCGGCATCCAGCTTCAGCCGGATCTCGCGCAGCTCGTCGTCGGTCAGCTCGGGGCCGAACAATTTGGGAATCGTGTCGCTGACTTTCTGGAAGCTCAGCGCGCCGATGTAGGCGAGCCCGAGCTCCGCCGTCTTGTCGACGGCCTCG
Organism: uncultured Lentisphaeraceae bacterium; assembly: GCA_964643945.1. GTDB lineage: Bacteria > Verrucomicrobiota > Kiritimatiellia > RFP12 > UBA1067 > JAHFSX01. Next base: position 3,017 of record CAZXVN010000190.1, read on the forward strand.
AAAAACGTATATTTGTGGAACGTGTACGCCTCAATCCCCAAGCGCCAGCCCAGCTTCTCCTGCGCGCGGAGCGCGGGCGTCAGCTTGCCGCTCGGGAGCGCCGGCGCCGACAGGTCGCCGAGCGCGAACTGGGCTCCCGCCAAATAGAACGCCAGCAAATCGGTGTTCTCAAAGATCGCGGGGTGGTGCCCGAACGCCGTATAGAAAATCCGCCCCCGCCCGTATTGCCGCACCCAGGCCATCGCGTAGTCTTTGTCCTCGCGATAGCAGCCGTCGCGGGGCTCGTTGGCGAGGTCGGTCTTCGCCAGGTCGAAGCTCAGCAGCACGCGGTCGCGGTTTCGCGAATACGTCCCCTTGGGCCGGAAGAACTCGTCCTGCATCGGGAAGCTTTTGCCGCCGAAACAGGCGACGACCGGGTGGTCCGGCTCCTCGAGCTTCATGACCACCTGTTCCGTGTTCGCGCGGTGCTGGGCGCCGCGGATGCCCAGCATAACGGCGAATTCGGGCCAGTCCTCTTGGCCGCCCTCCTTCCACCGCGTGAACGCCACCGAGGTGCCGTGAACCCCCATGAGCCCTCCGCCTGCGTAGACGAACGCCAGCAGGCTCTGCCGCAGCGCCGGCTCTTCGAACAGGTTGCCGACCGTGTTGTTCAGAAACACGGCGTCAAAAGTTTTCAGCGACTCGCGCCGGAACACCGTCGGGTCGCGCGACACCACCGTCTCGAACGCGCCGGTCTTCTTGCCCATCAGCGTGAACGCCGCGTTCGCCGCCGGGATCGATCCGTGTCCCCCGTAATCCACGTTCAAATCGAAAATAAGCAGGCGCCTGGGCCTCTTGGGCACAGCCGGCGCTTGGGCCGGAAGCGCCGCCTCGCCCCAGCCCGCCAGCGGCACGCCCGCCAGCGCCGCACCGGCCGCCGCTGCCCGCAGAAACATTCTGCGAGAGAGCGCGCCGCCGCGCCCCTCGCCGTGCCCCGCCGCCTCCCGGCCCGTGGCACCCTCCGGCCTGTTCTGATTCGTCATCGTTTTCCTCCCCCTTTTCACATGCAGCATGTTAGCGGAAACGGCTGCTGACAGGCAACAGGCAATACCTTTAACTTCAAGTTTTTTACCACGAAACTTCATGAAACTTCATGAAATTGGAATTTTTTCGTGTGCTTTCGTGTGTTTCGTGGTTCAAAAGTTATCCCTCTCGTTTGCTCCCGCTCAGCGTTCGGTGTTCGGCGTTCAAACGGATTACGATTAAGAATACGATTAGGATTAGGA
>CAZXVN010000191.1:0-6180 GCA_964643945.1 uncultured Lentisphaeraceae bacterium
CATGGCGAAGCGCATGGCGGAGGTGCTGCAGACCGAGGGGTGGAACACGCCGCTGCCCGTGCCGACCGTGGACCGCAAAGACAAGCGCTGGAAGTCGGACGGGATGTGGCGCGGCGATGTCTGGCCCGCGACCAACTACCAGATCGCCGCCGGCCTCGCGGCCTACGGATACAAGGAGCTTGCCGCGGGCATCGCCGACAAGACGGTCGCCAACGCGATCAGGAACGGCATCAGCGAGCGCTACGATTCCGTGTCCGGCAAAAAGCTGGGGGTCGAGTACCTGGGCATGACCTGCACGATCATCACGATGATGCTCGACGGACTCACCTGGAAACACCAACTGCGTCTCAAGAAGGCGAAATAGTTCTGACTGAACATGAGACGCGCCGGCAAGACCGCGAGTGCAACCGTCACCGCAGGCAAAGGCGGCGCGACAGCGGTCATGCGGCTGCCATCAAGACCGAGCCTCGATGTCACTCGCGTCAGATTTACGGCAGCGGCATGGTAACGCCGAATTGCTCAGCCACTTTCTTCACAAATGGCCGGTGTTTTTCCGGCACCGCCCGCTGCCAGCGCTGAAGGTACTTTTCAAAGGGTTCACCCTTGGCTGAGGGAGCGCTGTTAAGCCAACGGATGGACTCCCAGTGCTCTGGACGCGCTTCAAACAGCTGCAACAAGACAACAGCCATAGCTTGGCTGAGCGAGCGCGTGTCGGTTCCTTTGGCTAGATCTTCGCGATGGCTCGCATAGAAATTATTGAGTTCCTTCGGCTCGATATTTTCGCGCTGCTTGATTTCGTCCTGCACGTACTGCGCAATGGAATGCCGATACTCTTTCCACCCTGGGTAAGGAGGATTCTTTTCCCAACTCACGGACATCTGCTTCATGGCAAACAATGTGGCGGCATCGCAGACGGTGGTCTCGAACCACTTGTTTCCTTCCGACTTTGCATTAAACCCGCAGAGGGCATCGGCAAACAGGCCGGAAAACTGGAAGGCATATTGACACCAATATGCCTTTTCCGCGCTCAGCTGAATCACAATCTCACCTTGCGGATTTCGCGCGTAGAGAATGGACGGTTCGCCATGAACCACCACAATCGGCTCCAGTTGATAGCCGGGGAAGTACCGCCACAACTCGCCGCCGGCAGAACTCAGTACCTTGCGAATGTCTTTCTCGCCCGCCTGGAAACCGCCAACATCCACCCGGTAGCGAGCCATATTGGGATCCGCGGGATACACGGGCAGCGAAGCACTGGCCTCTTCGGGAGCGGCGCTGGATTTGATTGTTTCGCCATACAGGACTGCCACCTTGTTCACAAAAGCCTGATGCCGCGCCGGCACGGCGTCGTGCCACTTCTGCAGATACATGGCAAACGTATCGCCTTTGACAGCCGGAGTGCTGTTCAGCCAGCGCACCGCTTCCCAGCGTGCAGGCTTTTCTTCAAGAAGATGAAGAAACACAAGCGACATGGCGCCGGTGAGTTCGCGGTTGGTGGAGTTCTTTTCCATCTCGTCTTTGTGAGCGCGGTAAAAACCGCTCAACCCCTTAGTATATATTTCGTACACTTTGTCGCGCTTCCGGATGATGTCGTCGCAATAGTCCCTCAGATTGTCGCGATAGTCCTTCCAGTTGGGATACGGCGGAGATTCTTTCCAATCCCGCGCCATGGCTCGCATGGCAAATAGCGAAGCGGTTTCAGCCAAAGTCTCTTCAAACCATTTGTTGCCCTCGTAGGCCGGATGGCAACCGGTGAGGCAGTGACAGAATTCGTGCGCAGCTTGATAGCTATATTGACACCATAAAGTTGACGACGTGTCCAACTCGACGACTAGCTCGCCGTTTTCGCGTTGGTACAGTGTAATTGGGCCATTCTTTCCACGCCGCACAACAATCGGCTCCATCTTGTAATCCGGAAAGAAACTCCACAGTTCCCCGCATGCGGAATCGAGCACTTTCCGTATGTCGGCTTCGCTGGCGTCAAACCCGCTGGATTCCACACGATAGACCGGCGGCGGCACCGGGCTCCCGCTGTTCTCATCGCGAGCCAAACTGCGGGCAGTCAATGACAGCAACAACATTGATCCCAAGCTGACCACGCTTAGCCAGCGTCGAAGAAAGGGTGTGTAAGTCACATCGTGACAATGGAACCCGCTCGGGTTGAAGTCTCTATTCGAATCAACATTCATGACCACTCCACGCTTTGAATTCTTTTAGTTAGCAGTGTTTGCCGTCTTAAACACAGCGGCATAATCTGAAAGCACAACCTTGACAGTGTCACCAGGATTGATGCTCCTGGTCTGGAGGATCTTGTTGGCCTGAACAACCTGAACCTGGATCATCTTTCCAGACCTTTTTACCTCAATGTCGAAGTCACCGCCGAACGCTTTGATATGGCGGAGTGCCATGGACGGCCAAGCATCAGGAAGCCGGGGGGTACAGTGGAAACGGTCGAGCCCGGTTGGCAGAATGCCGAACAGGCCCTCGACAAAGATCCGGCAATAGAGACCACTCTCGGAAGCGAGATGACCCTGTCCACCCTCAGGATAAGCCTCAACCGCATAAGGGACATGCTCGCCCAGCAGACGCCGGCGCGAGTACCGGTTGAGAAAGTCCAGCGCCTTGGCGGTCTCGCCCGCCTGGAATACGGCCCGCAACGCGTAGAGCGTCGAGCGGTCCCAGAAGACCTTGTCACCAGCCTGCGACGCCAGCCCGTCGACGGTCCACATCCTGGGAGAAAACAAGGCGTCGATGGTGCTTTGCTTGCGATCAAAGAGCCCCATCGAAAGCGGCATGCAGATCCATGAACGGAGAACCGTGTTCCCATCGTAATAGCGGTAGGTGTCGAACCCTTCTACCATAAACCCGAAGTGCGTCTCGATAGCTTTCGCCAAAGTCTGCGCGCGACGGTCGTATTCAGCCGCCTCAGCCTTCTTGCCCAACGCGCGACCGAGATCCGCCGCCGACCTAAGTCCGCCATAGGCCAGGCTAGCCGTGGTCAAGTTGGCGCTGCCAGCAGGCAGACGGCCTTCAAGCTCGTCACTGTCCGAGGCTATCACGCCTTCGGCCGTTTGCTTACGTTTGCAGTATTCCAGCGTCCATTCGACGCCTTTCCACAATTCCTCGGCAACCGCCTTGTCGCCCAGCGCCAGACAGAAACGCGAGGCTCCATAAGCGTACATCGCTGCATCGCCCCGGTCGAACGGCCCCCAGATACTTGTCCCCTCCGCAATGACCGAACACGGGATTCGCTCATACGTGGGCTTCATAAAAACCAGATACTGGCGGTAGGCGTTGAGTGACCCGGCGTTGCCGCCCGCCTCACCTAAAAATGGAAAGAACGGCCCCGCGTACTCGACATTGTCATTGCACCAAGTCGCGGCGTAATAGCGCAGGTTTCCCGGAGCCAGCATCATCCCGCCACGGGTGTCGTTCATGGCTTCGGCCACCCGCCACTTGGCGAAGGTGAAGGCGCGGTTAAGCAGGAGGTCAGGTGTTTCGAGACACAAGGTTTCGTTGAGCCGGGCAATGAACGCACGACGGTTCGCTTCCTCCGCAGCGCCATCAGCCTTCACAGGCGGCGTATCGGCAAGACGGGCGGAAAAACAAATAGAGAACGACAGAGATTTTCCGGCTGCAAGGCTTGTTCTTGCAGGTGCGTCTGAAGAGACAGCCATTACATTTGTGCCATAGGGACCTGCCCTCTCCGCCGAGAGGGCGATCGGCGCGACAACGATAGCGACGGGCTTCTCACCTGTGTTTGTCAAGTTCCAGCGGTCCACCGCGACATAGTTTTCAAACGACGGGAAGGTCACACGCGTGACCCTTAAGACACCTGCCTGACCGACAAAAGTCAGGGTGCCGTCGAGTCTGACTTCTGAAATCGTGATCGGCCCCACGGGCTGGGAATCAGCCGTGATTTGCGGCTCGGCCTCGACCGCATAGTGCTGGATCAAACTGCCGTGGGTATCGTTAGGAAATATGCGTAGCGAAGGCCAAACCACATCCCTGTCAAGTCTCAGCGTACCGTCTGCCTCTAATGAATACCATACCTTCTGACCGGCACGCCGCCCGCCCTGCTCGATAAAATCCTTGTGCGGGAGTTTTGTTCCCTCTACTTTCCAGACCGTAGATGCGCCTTCACCCAAGACCCAGCGGTCCGCAGGCTGTGGCGAGCGGCTTTCATCTGCAGCGAATACGCTGGCGGTCAACGCGCAACAACCGATAATAACGGAAAAACGTTTCATTTTTTCTACTACTTCCAGCGCAATAAGAACGCATACCATTTATGCCATATCCCGTCACCGCACTTGTCGAGATAATCCGGATCAGAGAAACCGAACTGCGGATTGGCATGGAGCCACCCGATTTCGCGTCCATTGATCTTCTGTCCGCAGATCGTATGCATCCATTCATGAAGGGAGATGTCAGCGGAATCACCTCCCCTGGCGAGCTTGTCCTGCAGGCGCTGCTTACTCAGGCAACCCATCACAGGGCCTGCCCAGCCGGCGGCGCCGATGTCTTCTTCCGTAATCAGGAGCGACTGGAAACATTTGTCGCTCGGTTGATGATTCGGGACGTCATGCCATCCGTTGCTCTCAAACTTGCTCCTGAAGGGGGCCGTCGCTTTAACAACCTTGATATCCAACTCGATGTGGGGTGCAATCTTACCAAGCAGCGCAATCATCCGCTTCGCCTCTTCTTCGGCGAATTTTTTATCGCTGTCCTTCATGTAATAGAGTTCGAGCGTGAACGCGACCATCTTCTTGAGCGGCGTTTCAAGGGGTCTGTTAAAGGTTGCAACCGGGGTTTCACCGTCATAGTCGATTGCCGCTTCGGCCCAGTCGGCATGATCGGAGCGGATGCCATCGCCGCCGTCGTCGACCTTCAGCACCAATACGCGAACACCTTTGAGCGGGACATCCGCCCTGACTGCCGGCATTCCCGGTTTCATCAGCTTGCTGCTCCAAAGAATCTTTCCGTCACCGAGCACATGGAATGTTACGCTGGCGGGCCCCGTGAGAGAATCATCATCAACACCGCAGAGCGCGTGAAAACAAACCGCCTTGCCATCGAGCGCGACAGTGAACGAGCTTTCTGCATGCACGGCAACGCCGTGCTCGAACCGAACGCCATTCATCTGCATCAGCCCACCTTCCATCGCACGATTGAGCCCCGGCTGCCCATAGCCCTGCCCCAGAAGCCTCAAATCCAGAGAGGAGAGCGGGACGGATCGTTTAGCATCCGCTTTCATTTTTTTGCTCTCTTCCCAGTTAGCAGGGATTGCAAGAACTCGCGCATCAGCCCAGTCGGCATGGTCGCTGTTGATGCCGTCACCGCCATCCGTCGCCCTAATTTTCAACTCCGTCACACCACTGATGTCGACATCCAATTCCTTGGCAACGCCACAGACAAGTACACCGGAGGATGCCAATTTCTTGCCATCTCCGTGAACCTCGAACTCGACACTTCCACTTGAGGCTGTGTCCTGAACACCGACAACCGCTCTAAACCTGTTGTATACTTTGTCCAGTTTGTACGTGACATCGGTAATGGCGTGCACACCGATACCTTTGCTATATGTATTGCCGCCAACCTTGATTTCACCCCCCATGACGCTACGATTGTTCACGACACCGCCATACCCGATATTGGCCTTAACCCATTTAAGGTCGCTCAGATAAGTTGTCCGAACACCGTCACGCGTGGTAAATGATAAAGGCGCACTTCCTGCAGAACTGTTATTCAGCAGATCCATAGCCTTTACGGTCAGGGTGTGGCTGGTCTTCGGAATCAAGCCGGAGATGGAAATAGTAGTCGTATACGAGGCGCCACAGGGTGTTCCATCAAGACATGCAATGTACGTGTTGACGCCGACGTTGTCGGACGACGGGCTCCAGCTGAACGTTGCTGAATCACTGCCTGTTTCCACGATCTTGACATTGGTCGGCGGCGACGGCGGAGTCTTATCAATACTTGTGCCTTTGGCAATCAGTTGCGGGTTGGCCCAGTTCACAATGGCGGAAGCATCTCCGTCATTGAGAGGCCTGGTGCCAAGGATAAGGTATTGGCAGTCGCTCACGTCGATGCTGAATCTCTGGGCAGGAGCGTCGGGCCGCATCGTGCCGCTGGCAAAAACCTTTTTGCTCATCTTGGCGCAACCGTAAACGACGAACTCAA
>CAZXVN010000192.1:0-16221 GCA_964643945.1 uncultured Lentisphaeraceae bacterium
CGAGCAGATGAAAGGCCGCGGCACGCGCACCATGGACCCGCACGAGTTGCGCTCCGTCACGCCCGACGCCAAGGCCAAGACCCATTTCGTACTCGTGGACGCCGTCGGTGTCACCGAGAGCGCCAAGAACGCCTCCCGCCCCATCGAGCGCCTGCCCAACGTCTCTTTCGAAAAGCTCTTGGAGAAAGTCGCCCGTGGCAACCGCACCGACAGTACCCTCTCATCCCTCGCCAGCCGCCTGCTCCGGCTCGACGCGCTGCTCGAACCCGCCGACCGCGAGCGCGTCCGCGCACTGTGCGGCCGAATCCCCGCCGAACTCGCCCACCCGCTCGGCGAGAGCGTCGATCCCGACCTGCAAGCCGCCGAGGCCCGCCGTGCGAACGGCCTGAGCGCCGATGCCGATCCGACCGACGAACAGACCGCCGTCGCTGCCGCCGCGCTCAAGGAAGCCGCCGTAAAGCCCTTTCACGACCCCGACCTCCGCACCCTGCTGGTCGAACTTCAAGCCCGCGCCGAAATCACCGTGGACCATCTCAGCCCCGACGCCATCCTCGAAGGCACGGGCTACGATGTGGAGAAAGCCCGCGGCTACATCGAGAATTTCGAACAGTTCCTAGCTGAGAACCGCGACCGACTGCTCGCCCTGCAAATCCTCTATAACCGCCCCCACGCCAAGCGACACCTCACCTACGACCTCATCCGCGAACTGGCCCAGACCATGGAAGGCAGCGCCTACCACCTCGCCACCGAGGAGGTCTGGAAATGCTATGCCCGTCTGCGTGCCGACCATGTGAAGACCTCGGAACCCGGCGCGGCGCTCACCAATCTCATATCCCTTGTCCGCTTTGCTATCGGGCAACAGACCGAACTCGCGCCCTTCCCCGAACTGGCTCGACAGCGTTTCCAGGGCTGGCTTACGCAACAGGAAACAGCCACCCGCAAACCTTTCAGCGCCGAACAACGCGCCTTTCTCGCGCTCATTGCCGAAGAGATCGGCGCAAACGCCGCGATGGAACTCAAAGACCTCGACCACGGCACTCTGAAGTCCCGTGGCGGTCTGCCACGCGCGTTGGCGCTCTTCGGCAGGGAAAACCTGCCTGCGTTACTCGAAGAACTTAACACCGCTTTAGCTTCATAAGGTTTTCCATGCCCAAGAAACGCAACAAAGACAACACTTCTTCCAACAAGGCGCACCACGCCGGGATTCCTCCAAACCGACTGCCGACTGGTTGGGCTATAACCACGCTTGGCAACATCGTGGTTCCGTCACGCGGAAGAGGCTTGCCCGACGAACATCCGGAACTTCCTTACGTCGGCATGGAACATATTGAATCCCAAACAATGCGCTTACTGGCACATGGGCAAGCCTCTGATGTCCGAAGCTCTTCCGTACTTTTCAAGAAGGGAGATGTGCTCTATGGTAAGATGCGACCTTATCTGAATAAGGTTTGGGTTGCTGACTTTGACGGCTTCTGTTCGGCCGAATTTCTAGTATTTCCATGTCCGGAAGGAATTAACAGCCGATTCTTAGCCTTGCGTCTTAACGCTCAAGACTTCGTCACCTTTGCCAATCAGTCGGTTAGTGGCGATAGACCGCGTGTTGATTATGATTCGATGGCCGCCTTCCCTATATTACTTCCCCCTTCAGCCGAACAAGAGCGGATCGTCGCCAAACTCGACGCCATGTTGTCACGCATATCCGCAGGCGAATCCGCCGCCCGCCGCGCCTTAGAAAGGCTTGACTGCTATCGCGCCACCGTCCTCCATGCCGCCGTCACAGGCGAACTCACCAGCGAGTGGCGCAAGACCCACAAGCCCGAAGAGACCGGCAAACAACTGCTTAAGCGGTTGCTTATTGAGCATCGTAAGCGCTGGGAAGAAATAGAGCTCAAGCGCTACCAAACTGGCGGGAAGTTGTCCAATAATGACAACTGGAAAAGGAAATACCCTCGACCCACAGAGCCCAACGCTACCCATCTTCCTCTTCTGCCTCGCGGCTGGGCATGGGCTTCACTGGATCAACTAGGCGAGTTAAACCGTGGCAAGTCCAAACATCGTCCAAGAGATGATGAGAGGCTCTATGGTGGGCCTTACCCATTCATTCAAACCGGGGATATCCGAAAGTCTGATGGCACAATACGAGAACACCGACAAACATATAGCGACTTTGGATTAAAGCAAAGCCGCCTCTGGCCAACAGGAACCCTATGCATCACTATCGCAGCAAACATTGCTGAAACTGGCCTACTAACTTACCCAGCTTGTTTTCCTGATAGTGTTGTTGGGTTTATTCAAGGCGAAGACGTTCTACGTGTAAGATTCATTGAGTTCTTTATTCGCTCTGAAAAAGCACGACTAGAACAATACGCGCCAGCCACCGCGCAAAAGAACATAAACCTTGCATTTCTAAGAGCTTTAGCGGTGCCGCTCCCGCCACTACAGGAGCAAACCGAGATTGTTCGCGAGGGCGAGCACCGCCTGAAAGCCGCCAACACACTTGCAAGTAAACTCTCCTATCAACTTAACCGCGCGCTTTCAACACGGCAATCCATCTCGCAAGAAGCATTTTTCGGGAATCTCATTCCACAAGACCCGAATGATGAAACAGCAGGCACCTTACTTGAGCGACTTAATACGACATGCAAAGAGCTGAAACAGGGTACAGTGCGCCGACATAGTCAGAAAACGAGAGTTAGGAAGTTTGAAGGAATCAGTGAAATGAATCTGTCAGCACCTCCCCCGGAAGCTTTAGTATCTGCTTGGTCAAAAATGGACCACGCCTTAGACGCTCACAAACTTTTCGTTACAGCAGGATACACTCCAAACTACGTTGTTTCGTTTTATGAGAACCTGCGAAGCAATGAACCCATTTGCAATGCATTTCGTCCAGCCCCTTGTTCGTCAGTTAAAATCAAGAAGAGTGTTCCATCAGGTAGCTGCAAAACGCCAAACAGTCGTTTTCGACTAATAATGCTTTGGCTAAAAGACTTCAAGAATTTGAAAGACTATAAGGTCCTATTTGACCCCAACCAAGGTGTTGACGTAGTTCTTGGCTGGAATGGCGCGGGTAAATCAAATCTGTTTGAAGTGTTGGTTATCATATTCCGCGATCTTCACTATTGGTGGGAAAAAAATAAATGGCCCGAAGAGCCTATGAACGCCTATAAACTGACCTATGAAATAGATAATTCCGTTGTCAATATCGAATGGGATCCGGAACAGATGAAGCGCCCGGAAGTCTCAATAGCACAGCTCTCAAGACGCAAGAAAGCCGTATTGTCTTTTGAACCAATCAAGCGAGACGAATTGCCTCTCCCGCGTTTCATTTTTGCATACTATCCTGGGCCGACCAATCGACTGGCGGAGCATTTCCTACCCATGAAACGCGATCACTATGAGCGCTTGAGAAGAGCGCGTTCTGATGATCCTGAAACGTTAGCGAAGCTGCTGGAGCAACGGCGCTTCTTTTGTGCCGAAACTCACCATGCAAAATATGTGCTCCTTGCTTTTTCCTACAAAGAAGATCAGCAAATCAGTGCCTTTCTCGAAAATCGACTCCGAATTGTTGGGTTTGAATCGGCACTCTTTATTATTCGCAAGCCGCGTTGGGCAAAACCTGGAGGCACACCCGACAATTTTTGGGGCGCAACAGGCATAATGTTTCGTGTGATGCAAAAACTACGTCAGTACGCCATTGCTCCCATGGTTTTGGATCAGACCGTCATCGAGGGCTATCATTCAACAAGTGAAAAACATTACTACTTCTTCTTGCCGGACATCAACAGACTCCGCGACTTTGCATCGGAATACGTTGATGCTCGTGCTTTCTTCCTTGCACTCGAAAGCACGGATTTCTCGGAACTGATATACGATGTGAAGATTCAGGTTCGCGTGAAGGCTGAAAACAACGAACTACTACCTATCACTTTTCGAGAGCTGAGCGAGGGAGAACAGCAGTTATTGACCGTACTCGGGTTAATGCGTTTCACCAAGTCGCATCAGTCGCTTGTGTTACTTGATGAGCCTGACACCCATCTAAACCCTCATTGGAGTGTTGAGTTTCTTAAAGACTTAGCTTCCGTTATTAGTGATAAAGCCAACAAGAGCCCAGAACAACAGACGAGCCAACTCTTAATGGCCACGCACGATCCTCTTGTGATTGCCAGTCTATTGAAGGAACAAATCCACCTTCTAAAACGCGACCCAGACTCTTTACGGTGTTACTGGGAGCAGGCAAGCATCAATCCACGCGGGTTAGGATTCACAGGCATTTTGACAAGTGATATGTTTGGCTTCCGGAGTGATCTTGACCCAGAGACTCTTGCTGATCTAGACAACCGCGTTCGCTTAATCGCCGAAGAAACCTTACTCTCCGCGAAGGAAAAGAGTGAACTGGAGACGATCGACAAACGATTGGCGGAAGCCGGTTTCTCGAAAGCCTTCAGTGATCCCTACTATGCCGCATTCGTTCGAGCGTGGGGCAGAAGATACGCAGATCAAATGGCCGGCAAGCAAGTGCTGACCAAGAAAAATACCGCAGTAATTGACCGCATCGCCAAGGAAGTTCTAGCCGAAGCCGTCGCGGAAGTGGAGAAGGAGGTCGAGGCGCATGCGTTACATTGACATTGACCAACTCCAGTTGCCCGACGGTTGGCAAGCGCGCTCTGACGCCGCGCTTAACGCGCTTCGAACTGAGATTCAAAAGGCGGAAGGCGCTGCACTGGCTGCAGGCAAGAACGCCGAAGAGATCTCAAAGGCTCGTAAAACCGCAATTACAACGGGTCTCAAGATTGTCGCTCGTCAACATATCTGGCGCGATCTCGCACCCCGCCTCTCAGCACTCAGCAAAGGCAAATGCTGGTATTCTGAAAGCCGAAATCCAACTGCTGACAAGGACGTAGACCATTTTCGCCCAAAGAACCGAGTCGACGAAGATCCTGATCATGAAGGATATTGGTGGCGAGCTTTCGACTGGCGCAATTACAGATATTCGTGTCAATGGTGTAATCAACGACGCAACGATAAGGTGAACAATACCAGCGGCGGTAAGTGGGATCACTTCCCTTTGCTGAAAGGCAGTTTTCGGGCACGAGTGGAGACTGACGACTGTGGAAACGAGGAGGTTGCATTGCTCGACCCGGTCGACCCCGAAGACTGGAAACTGCTGACTTTTCGCCAAGATGGCCATCCTACTCCGGCCAAGCCCGCAGGCACTCCAGAGCATGGTCGGGCAGAATGTTCAATCCAGGTTTATCATCTCCATTGCAAAGAACTGAGGGATGATCGCCGTGCACTGGCGGGTCGAATTCAGCGCTTGGTGGAGCGTATGGAGTGTCTTCGCCCCAACATAACCAATCCGAAAATGAGAGCCCTATACAAGGAAGAACAAAAAGAACTTCTGCGCGCTATCAACAAGGATGCTGAGTATTCAGCCGCCGCCTACGCATATGCGAAAGCGGAAGTATTCAAGGATGTAGCAGGCCACCAAGTGGAGAGAGTGTGGCTTAAAGAGATTGTGAATTCGCAACAATGAGCAGCAATCAGCAAACCTCTTCCGCCCTTGTCCAAAAAGTCTGGAACTACGCCCACATCCTCAAGGATGACGGGCTGGCGTTCATGGATTACACCGAGCAGATCACGTTTCTGCTTTTCCTCAAAATGGCCTATGAACGTGAACTTCTCCGCTTAGAAAATGTCATCCCAAAGAAGTATAATTGGGCGTCGCTCAAGAAACAGTCCGGCGACTCTTTGGAGGTGCAATACACCAAGACGTTGCGAGCTCTGGGCAAATTGCCCGGCCTGCTCGGCATCATCTTTGCCAAGGCCCAGAACAAAATCACCGACCCGGCCAAGCTGGAGCGGCTCATCTCCATGATGGATTCGGAGAACTGGGCCGGGCTGGATATGGACGTGAAGGGCGAGATTTACGAGGGTCTGTTGGCACGCAATGCCGAGGATGTGCGCGGCGGTGCGGGCCAGTATTTCACTCCCCGCCCCGTGATCCGCGCCATTGTGAAGGTCATGCGTCCCGAGCCCGGCATCCGGATCGCTGACCCCGCCTGCGGAACAGGCGGGTTCCTACTCGCCGCCTATGAGTATCTGGTGAAGGAGAACCCCAGTTTAGATCGCAAGGCCCAGCGCTTCCTCAACGAAGAGGCCATTCACGGCACAGACATCGTGCCGAGCGTCACGCGCCTCTGCGCTATGAACCTTTACCTCCACGGTATGGGCGGCAGCGATAAGACCCTCGTCGAGACCGCTGACAGCCTCGCCAAGAAGCCGGACCCGGTGGACATGGTGCTCACCAATCCGCCCTTCGGCAAGAAGAGCAGCATCACGGTCATCAGCGATGACGGCAAGCGGGATTCGGAAAAGATCTATTACGAGCGCCAGGAGTTTTGGGCCACAACCAGCAACAAGCAGCTCAACTTCGTGCAGCACGTCTGCTCGATGCTCACCGAGTCCGGCCGCGCCGCAGTGGTAGTGCCCGACAACGTGCTCTTCGAGGGCGGTGCGGGCGAGAAGATCCGCCGCGCGTTGCTTGAGCGGTGCGATGTCCACACGCTCCTGCGCCTGCCGACCGGCATCTGGTACTCGGCCGGCGTAAAGGCCAACGTGCTCTTTTTCGACAAGAAACCCGCCGCCAAGACTCCCTGGACCAAGGATCTTTGGGTCTATGACCTGCGCTCGAACAAGAACTTCACCATGCGGCAGAACCCTATCGCCGACGAAGACGTGAAGGAGTTCGTCGAATGCTACCAGGCCACGAATCGCGCGAAACGTAAGGAATCTGAACGGTTCAAACGCTGCACTTACGCCGACCTGATGGCCCGCGACAAAGCCAATCTCGACATCTTCTGGCTCAAGGACGACTCGATGGCCGACACCGACAACATGCCTAAGCCCGCCGTCCTCGCCGCCGAGATCATCGAGCTTCTGGAAGAAGCCCTCGTAGAATTCCGAGCCGTCGAAGAGGAGCTGAAGCAATCGTGAGCTGCATTCTTTTGCAGAAATGGATGATTCCGCAAAACTGAGTCCAATTGGATTAACACGACAGGAGATTTCAAAGTTATGTCCGACCTCTATGACAAGTTTCTTGCCGCTCTCCATATCGCCCTCCCCATTGCACCGAATCATTACCTGTCTCAGCTTAGCGACTCGGTTAAGCAGGTTGACGCGGCAGCGAGTTCTGATCCTCTCCTGTCCCAATACGCGATCAAATTGTCACGGCTAATAGAGCCGCCCGAAAAGGCTCTACACGCTAGCACCACCAATGAGTTTGCGCAACTTTTGGGCGAGGCTCAATTTTACCTGTTAAGCAAGAATAAGGGTGTCGCGCTTGAACGCGTTCCAGAAAGTAAAGGAAAGACGCCCGACTTCAAGCTCACCACAGCCGACATTTGCTTTGAGGTGAAAACATTGTCAGTTGTCGATGGAGAACCAGGCATAAGAAATTTGCAGAACGCATCTCTAAACGCACAAGTCGAGATTGAAGATCAGTTCAATAGAGGGGCAAGGTCTGCTTCCTCTATTACGGTTGTTCAACCATATGGGTCAAAACCTTATCAAGACGGAAAAGGCACTATCACAGCCGTGATTGATACGCTTATTGAAAAAACAAAGAACAATTTTAAGGCCGGGCAGTTCTCCAAGGGCACCACTTTTGTAGTATTGAATCTGTGCATCTTGCCACCCAATCGTTTTGAGAACTGCATATTGAGACCCGCATATTACGATGACCATATGTTTCCCAGAACTGTTTCTGGCGAATTATGGATGCTAGCATTTGGCCTCGAAAATATGTTGATTCTTGGATACCCCAGCCGACGGCAGGATATGACTTGCGTTGAATCCTTGATGACAAAAGAAGGCTTTCTTGTTGATCACAACAGTTCGGACATAGCAGGAATGCTTTTTATGATCCACCCTTGGGACAAAGAGCCTGAAATCTGGGGATTATATACGCATGACAAGTACACTGCTTGGCGTGACAATGAATCAACTATTTACTCAACACTTCACAAACTAACTGAGAACAACTGGAATGACGACAAGGATTCAAATGGCTGGCAGTTGTATCACCCGCCAGTACGGGAGCGTTCTAAATGATCTGGACACCAAAGACTGAGTACGTTCTTGAACCCTTCGAGACCGAGGCGCAACTGGAAGCGGTTATCGCTGAAGTCTCCCCTATCCTGTTCGGGCCAGCCCGCATCTATCTTGACGTCAAGAAGCTGATCGGCGCGAAAGGAAAGACCAAGAACATCCCCGATGGATACCTGATCGACCTTGCCAGCAAGAAGGAACCTCGCCTTTTTGTCGTTGAAAATGAACTGGCCAGTCACGAACCGCTCAAGCATGTCGCCGTGCAGATCCTTGAATTCTCCCTTTCGTTCGAGAACGCCCCTTTCAAACTGAAAGCGATACTCAAGGATGCCCTGAAGGCTGTGCCCCCCGCCCTCAAACAGTGTGAAGGCTACGCACAAGCTAACGGTTTCGAGAATCTGGACTACCTTTTGGAACGAATGATTCAGAAAACGAACGCTTTCAACGCGCTGGTGATTATCGATGACCTTGACGAGGAACTCGGGACCGTCCTGCATAGCCGCTTCAAATTTCCGGTGGAAATATTGACAATTCGGCGTTTCCGTACGAAGTCAGGCGATAAGGCATACGAATTCGAACCCTTCCTCGCCGATCTAGCCGCAACACCTGTTGAAATCGGCAAGAGCTCGCACAAGGAGGAAACGACAGACCCCTCCGAATTGGACACGATCGTGGTACCGGCTCAAGAAGACGGCTTCCTGGAAACCTTTATTGGCGAAAACCGATGGTATGCGATCCGCATACACTCGACCATGCTCAGCAAGATCAAATACATTGCCGCGTATCGTGTGGCCCCAATATACGCGATCACCCACATTGCACCAGTCAAGAGCATTGCAATCTGGCAAGACACCAACAAGTACGTACTGGACTTCGCGGAACCTGCGAAGGCAATCACCCCCATCAAACTCGTGCCGAAACCCCATGGCCTTGTGAAAGCACCCCAAGGACCGCGGTACGCATCATATGCTCATCTGATGAAAGCCACCAACCTGGACGCGGCCTTCTGATAAAAACCGATCTCTTAGAAGCCACCGCGAAATGCCTTCGCAACGATGCCCACATCGAGTGTGAGTGCAACAACCAAACCGCCGCACGCGAGGAAGACTTGACGAGCAAGCAATCGTGTGTCATAGTTTCTACGTACGAATTAACTGGGATTAAATGGGTTAACAAGAATGAAGAAAAAAGCCTTAACCGATGATGTCCTGAATGCGGATGAAGCCTCGGAATGGTTGAAGATTCCGAAGTCGTCGCTCTATAAGCTCTGCACTGACGGAGAGATCCCTTCTGCAAAGGTCGGACGTCATTGGCGTTTTCATAGAGTAACCCTTGAGAAATGGTTTTTGAAAAGAACGCTGCGGAGTTCACAGACGGTAAGTTAAGGGGGGGCATGGCGTTGATAAAAGAGAGCGATTGAGATGTGATCTGTTCATGTTGGTATGGTTAGTCAAGAGAGGTTCGTGACATGCAAAACGGAAGACTTAATGAGATTGTGCAGAGATTAGAGGAAAAGTTAACGCCCAGTAAAGGAATTATCGTTATTTGCGATCTTGTTCGAAGGCTTTATCCTGGCACAAAAGTTGTAATATATGATAGCGGCTGGCAGCTAGCTGAAAGGCTTGAATTGATAGAGCTCTATAAAGACAATTTATCTGCTATGTACGACCGAAAAACCGGCCAGATTGTTGTGGTATTAGATCACATTGTGAATACAGCTCAGGTCGGTTTAAGGTTGTTTGCTGCCAATATTCGACTTAACTTGGAATACTATCTTGGTAACAACCATATAAGCCGAGAGCAATTCTTTGGAGGATATGATGAAGCAACCCAATTGCGGATGGAAGAGAAAATTGCATCTGTATTGTTGACACTCAGAAGCGCTTCTTTAAGCGACAAATTAGAAACCGGGTTGCTGGGTTTGTTCCGGCGAGCTGAAAACAAACATACATGTGGATTTAGTGATGCTGAATGCCGGATATTAATGGAAAAACTTAACAAGATCGGAAAGAATCGTAATCCGCATGGGGGATATATCAAATACATACCATTGAAAGGAAATGAAGAAATACTTTAAATCGAACGCCAGATTTGTCAATTCAATGCCTTATAACGGCTACAACGATACGGATTATTGATATGCCGATTTTGAACGAGGGTCAAAGCATTAAAGAAACCTACGAAGTCGAGAGATTTCTAGGCGAGGGGGCTTTCGCGGAGGTCTACCGTGTCCGTCATCGCTTTCTTGGCCGACAGGCAATGAAGGTGTTTAAACGGACCGGCATGAGTGAGTCTGATGTTTTCGAAGCGCTTAACGAAGCATTATTACTTACGCACCTGAAACATCCAAATATCATTAGTGTCTACGATGCCAACGTACTGGATACGCCACGGGGGGCCTGCGGTTATTTTACGATGGAACATGTTTCAGGCGGAAGTCTTGATCGTTTCTGGCGATCCCATGGCACGAGATTGGTTCCTGTTGACACAACGGTTAATGTCTTGCGTCAAGTGTGCCGTGGCATGGCCGTCGCGCACGCAGCGACTCCGCCAATCATACACCGAGACCTCAAACCTCAGAATATCCTTGTTGGCTATGAATCCGACGGTCTGCGTGCCCGTGTCAGTGATTTCGGTTTGGCTAAAACAGTCAATCCGTTGACACTTCTTGCCACCGCAGCAGGAACTCTCGCCTTCAAACCCCCGGAAACTTTTTTAAAGGATAAGGCCGATTCGTGTGCTGCAGACGTGTGGGCACTGGGCGTGACTATGTATTTGCTTTTGACTGATCAGCTTCCGTTTGCCGTGGATTCTGACCTCGGCTGGGCAAATAAGAAGGCGTTCGAACCGGAATTGTCGCCACCCAGTGCGTGGAACGTGGACATCGATTCGTCTCTGGAGAAAATAGTCTTACGTTGCCTAAACAATGATCCAATCAAACGATACCCAACAGCAATCGAATTACTGGAAGCCCTTGAAGAATGGAAAAAGCCTGTCGTAAGCCAGCGGCATGAGCCAAAGAAGCCCAGTGCTTCTGAACTTTCGAAGAGCGTTTTGGGCCCGCATTCTGATGTAGATCATGAAGAGGGTCGTCAACTTGTCCAACAGGCGATCCGGAAAGCGAAGGAAGATGGACGGTTGTTTGATGCTGCCGATCTCATGGAGGAGGCTTTTAACAAGTCGCCGTCATTGCGGCAGAAATACGCCAACCAGGTTCGCCTTTGGCGGTGCGGGATCAGCATGTGATGGGAACGACGATGGGCGAAAACAGTAACACTTCTGGATTGCGGCAAGGCGAGTGCTCGACTCTGATCGAGGCATGCACGCCACTCATCTATGTTCGCAATCCTTTCCGCATAACGGGTCTGGCCGTTGATGCCTCCACGCGCGATATTAAACGCCGCATTGACGATCTTAAACAAGCGGAAGAATCGGGTGAGGCCGAGGAGGAACACCAACACGCTTTTGCACTTACCCCGCCACCGACTATCGAAGTCATTCGCGAAGCAGCACTAAGTCTGCAAGACCCTGAACGCAGAATCATTGAAGAATTCTTTTGGTTCTGGCCAAACAAATGGGGCTCGGGCAACTCTGACCCTGCCTTAATTGCTTTGAAGGATGGCAACAAAACTTCAGCTTTCAAGACGTGGGTATCAGCGATGTCAGACGGTCAAGGAATTGATGCCACAGTGGCTAAACATAATCTTGCGGTCATGTATCACCTTGTTGCTCTCGATTCGGAGCATGTCGCACTTGAACACGAACTCGAGCCTGAGCAACATTTAACGATCGAGGAGTATTGGCAAAAATGTTTCTTGTGGTGGGAAGAGTTGGCCGAGGATGAAGTGTTTTGGAGTCTGGTAACAGATCGTATCAGGATGATCGACGACCCTCGCCTTACAACTGGACATGCTCGTCGCATGCGCATTACATTTCCTGAAGCTATGGACAAGATTAATGCTTTGCTGGCAATCAATTATGCCGAACGAGGCAAGTTTGACCATGTCTCGAACCATATTAGATACATGAAAGCTACTAACCAAGGTCAGGACAACGTTCCAAAAACCTTGAAAGCTGTGACAAAATCTCTTAGAGAGCGGGTACAAAATGCTGTGGAGAAGGCGAGAGCTTCCGCAGATCGGGCTCCCTCTCAGGCGGCTAAGTCAGTCCACGAACTATTGCAGGCGGTAGCCGAACCGATGAGGACTCTTCAGATGATTTTGCCGGCCGATGATCACGAATGGATAGATCTTAGCGACGGTGTTGCTGATGGGTGCTTTGCTTGCCAGATCGCTTATGCACGAGAAACGAAAGACTGGACAACGAGTCATCAAATACTTAAAAGCGCCGCAAATTATGCAGTCTCATCCGAGACAAAGGAACGGATTGCTGACAATTTAAAGAAAGTTGCCGACAATCAGGTGTATGCCCTGTATCTTGAACCTCTGACAAAGATAATTGAAGGAATCGACGAAACCTCATCATTCCAAGAAAAAGTATTGGCAGTAAACAACGTGCTCATGCCACGTCTTTTGGCAGTTGAGCAGGCAAAGGGTATTACGAAGGAAACGTACGGTGTATGCGCGGATTCGGTTGCTCGCTATATTCGGGGTTTGTCAGTGGTCGCCTACAATGAGAACAGTGATTTGGCTTGGTCGATACGTATTCTTGATGTCGCAATTGCCACTGCTCGTGGCAAAGAGCTTTGTGAACTCTTGCGGAAAGACAGGGCACAACTTGATGGCTTCCAAGCGGATTCCGCCAAGCACAATCTCTTCATGAAGATTCGAAGCGACGAGATTGAGGTCACCCGCGAAGTTGTTCGCTACAACGAGCAGAAGGTGTTGGTCTCACAGATTAAAGGTGTTAAATTTGGCGTTTTTGTCCAATACACCAACGGCGTCGAATCCAGTTCATCCTATTTGATTGAAATCGATGGCAGAGAAGCGGGCAGCATCCGTATTGAGTGTAAGCGCATATTTAGAAGTTCATTTCTCGCTGAGCAAGATTTCAATCGCGTTCTCGAGGCGCTTTTCCACCAAGTCGTCCCTTCGTTAGTTCGGCGGTTGGCTGAGGAAATCGTTTCTGGCCATCCATTGCAAATGGGTGTTTGCAGGGTGACGGCAGACGGTGTTTATATTACAAGTGGTGGGCTTTGGCGTCAGAAAGAAACGTTGGTTCCATGGTCCGACCTTAGATTTGGATCCCACCAAGGCCGACTGACTCTCAGATCAGAAAAGGATGCGAATGTTACTACCGAGATGGCCCTCCGCGAGGCATGGAATGCGGTGTTCTTCAAGTCGATTGCTGACACCGTTGTTGAATTGAAGTCCAAACGTAAGGGATAAGACCTAGTGAATTTCCGGTGACAAATCAAGTCAGGAATTACCCATGAGCACTAAACAAAGTAAAAAGACAAGCCACCCCAGTCGCGGAATCATGCGGCTGTTAAACAAACTCAACCTGACCCTGCCCACGGAGCTACAACTTCCTCCTTTGACAGACATCGCTAGTGTAAATGTACTCAAGGAGCGGTTCAAAGTAATTGAGGATCGACTGGCTAAGATTGAGCCCCAGGGCAGAATGCCACAGATGTCCCATAGTGTACCGTCAATCGACGAGAAGGCTATCGCAAGTTTAGCCACGAACGCCTGGCGTGCTAAAGTACGGATGCTGGACGCCGACACCGGTGAGGTGAAAGATGATATGAAACGCGTGTATCGCCATATTGAAGCAATCGTTGAGTCCTTGAAGCAACTTGGGGTTGAGACGATTGACCAGACCGAACGGAATTATGATTCCGGCATGGCATTGAAAGTTGTCAGTTTTGAACCGACACCAGGGGTGTCGAAAGAGACAATCAAGGAAACGATCAAGCCTTCAGTGATTTGGCAGGGACGCCTCATCCAAATAGGTGAGATCATTGTCGGAACGCCTGTAACTAACTCTGATGCAGACAAAGGAATACAGAATGAGCAGAACAACCATTGACTTCGGCATTGACCTTGGCACTACCAACAGCGCGATTGCCGTCTTACGCGGTACGACGCCTGACATTGTCAAAGGTAATCTTGACACCGATATTACTCCGTCTGCCGTGTATATTGACAAACGTGGCCAAGTTCAGGTTGGTCTCCGCGCAAAAAACAGGCAGGAGCACGAGGAGTATGCCGATGATGTCTATATAGAATTTAAGCGGCGTATGGGTACAGACCACAAGTATGAATTTAAGACCGCCGCACGAGTCATGCGCCCAGAAGAGGTGTCTGCAGAGGTCCTAAAGAGCCTCCGCGGTGATGTCCAGCAGCGACTTGGAGAGGATGTACAGTCGGCCGTCATTACCGTTCCAGCTATTTTTGAACAGAACCAATGTGCGGCCACCATTAAAGCCGGCCAACTCGCAGGGTTTGTTCAATGCCCATTACTCCAAGAGCCGGTTGCGGCTGCCCTCGCTCATGGATTTCAGGCAGATGTGACCAAGGAATATTGGATGATTTATGATTTTGGCGGTGGGACATTCGATGCCGCTATCATAAAGGCTGAAGAGGGAAACATCAGCGTGGTAAACCATGGCGGGAATAACTACCTTGGTGGATCGGATATCGATTGGGCGATCATAGAAAAACTGATTATCCCTGAATTGTTGGCTAACTACAATTTGCCGGACTTGTCCCGCGGCAACAAAAGGTGGCGCACCGCTTTAGCAAAAATTAAGGATGCTACAGAGTCAGCAAAGATTCAACTTTCGCGCTGCAATTCGGCATCTTTTGATGGTTGCAAGATTCGTGACGCTGAGGGGAAGGAGATTGAAATTGAGTTCACTCTTAACCGGCCCACAGTTGTTGGTATTGCAGAGCCGTTCATCATGCGGTCGGTTGACATCTGTAAACGAGTGTTATCTGAGAAATCTCTTTCAGCGCATGATATTAAAAAAGTTATTCTTGTTGGCGGACCAACTTTAGCACCCTATTTCAGAGACATGCTGAATTCTCAGTTGGGAATAGAACTTGATTTCAGTGTTGACCCGCTAACGGTTGTCGCCAAAGGCGCTGCTGTATTTGCAGGGACTCAGCGATTTGAAAACGGTATTGCCCCGGCTGCGGTCGTGGCAGGAGAGTTTACAGTTGATCTGAAATACAAGCCAGTTGGGGCTGAAGAAGATCCGACTGTGCGAGGATCGGTTACGGGCGTCAAAGGCGCTGATCTTGAGGGATTTACTGTCGAGTTTACTAACAAAAAGAGCCTCTGGAGTAGCGGTAAATTGCCGCTGACGTCCGGCGGACGTTTCAAAGTCAATCTGCTGGCAGAGAAGGGCTGTCAAAATATTTTTGAGATCGGTCTCTTTGACTCAAAAGGAGGCAAGTGTAAATGCAAACCGGACAGCCTGACCTATACAATCGGTATGGCTATTTCAGAACAGCCTTTCTGTAATACGATAGCCGTCGCCCTTGCAAATAATGACAGGGCGATATTCTTCAAAAAAGGCGACGCTTACCCGGCTACGCATTCATATCGGGAATTCAAAACTACACGTGCAATTCATAAAGGGGAGAGTGGCGACATGCTTCGCATTCCCGTTGTGGAGGGGAACGAAGAGAAGGCGGACTGGAACCGTAAACTTGGAGAACTCGTCATATCAGGCAAACAAATTCGCCGCGACTTGGCAGTAGGAAGCGATATCGAAGTTACCTTGCACGCCAAAGGCCCAGGGGCCTTGCTGGTAAAGGCTTATGTACCATTCCTTGATGAAGAGTTCGAAGCGATCATCGACTATGACAGAAAGGAAGTTGATGTCTGTCAGTTAAGACAGCGATACGATGCTGAAACAAAAAGGCTCGAAGCGCTTGCTGACAAAGCAAATAAGGCCAACGACAGCAAAGCCATCGACTTGCTCGACAATGTGCCAGACATGGATGAAAGCGATGCGCTTCTTGATGCTGCCGAGGGAAACCCCGATTCGGCCAAACAGGCTGAGAAGCGTATCTTGGATCTGCATATCCATCTGGATAAGGCGGAAGATTTACTTAAATGGCCCGCGCTAGTTGTTGACGCAAACAACGCTCTTGATGAACTTGACGATCTTATTGAAAAAATACCAGGAACCGACGAACAGCG
>CAZXVN010000193.1:0-9314 GCA_964643945.1 uncultured Lentisphaeraceae bacterium
CTTGCCGGACACGCCGGACGCCAAGGCCACCCCGCCGAGGTCGAGCGGCACCATGCCCAGCGAGCTGACGCAGTCGAGGTGCAGAGGCACGTGAGCCTCGCGCGCGACCCGCTTGAGCATGTCCAGATCGTTCAGGACTCCGGTGGAGGTCTCCGCATGCACCGCCCAGAGCCAGGCTTTCGGTTCGCCCTGTGCAAGGGCTCGTCGGCTCTCGCCCTCGTCGAACGCTTCGCCCCACGGGGCTTCGAGGGTCTCGAAAGCGAGATGGAGCCGCGTGGCGTGGTCCACCAGCCGCCGGCCGAACTCGCCGTTGCTGAGGATCAGGCCGCGGCCCGGAATTTGTGCCAGCTGGCCCGCGACCAGATCGTTGGCGAGCGTGCCGGAGCCCATCGCGACAGCCACGGCGGGGGCGCGGGTCAGTTCACAGAGCATGCCGCGCGTCCGTTCGAGAAGCAGACCGAAAGCCTCGGCGCGGTGAGAAACGGATTTGGCGCTGAGAGCCGCCTGAACGGCTGGCGCGAGGTAGATGGGCCCGGGCATGAGATTCACCTCAGGGCGGATCACGTCGGCGAAGGCGGCGCTGTTCTGTTCGGCGGCACCGCGCCGGAACCGGTCGACGAATTGGTACATCGGCTGATACGGCGCTTCGGGCGAGCCCACCAATGGGCCGAAGGCCACAAACCCCATGTGCTCATAGAGTTTGGTTTGGCGCGTCGTGCCGGAGATCAGCGCAAGGTCGTGGCCCCGCGCCGAGAAGAATTGATAGATCATGCTGATGAGGCCGGCCAGGATACGGCCTTGGCGATACTTCGGTTCGACGGCTAACAGGCGGATCTCGCACGCAGAGCGGTGGGGCGGGAGGTACGTGTCCAGATTCGGCAGCTTCAAGTCGAGCGAGAACGGCCGGTTGCAGCGGACGGCGATCATGCCGATAACGGCGTCGCCGTCCCGGCAAACGAAGTACGTGTTCTCCCGCTCGAAGCGGTCGGCCAGCGAATGGTCAGGGTTGGGGCTGTGCTGCGGGATCTCCTCGACGAAGGTGCGGTAGTTGAGCGCACGGATCTGTCGGAGTTCGTCCGGCTCGGTCGCGATTTTGAACAGGAAGTGACTCATATTTCTCTCAGTCTCCTGAATGGGCGTCGGCTTTTCTGCCCCCCTCTGGCGTACGCCCCAAGTAGCGGGCGATATGGGAACGATGGGCAAAGAGCACGATCACGCTCAGTCCGGCGATGCCGGCCAGAACTTCGCCGGGGAGGCGGAAATAACACGCGGCGAACGGCAGGGCCGCAAAGCCCAGGAGGCCGCTGGCCTGGAAGCCGCGGCCGGCCACGGCACCGAGCAGCGCCACCGCGGCCAGAACCCCGAGCAGCCGGGGGTCGTACACGGCCAAGGCGCCGAGCCCCACCGCCACGCCCCGTCCCCCGGAGAAGCGGAGCTGCGCAGGCCAAACATGGCCGGCGGCCACGGCCACGAGCGTCGCGGCGACGGCCCCTGGCGACGCGTGCAGCCACAAGGCGAACACAACGGCGAGCGCCCCCTTGCCGGCATCGCCGAGCAGCGTGAGGACAAAGCCCTTGCGCCCCAGCACGCGGCCGGCATTGCGGGCACCTGTTCCTCCGCTGCCCACGCGGCGCAGGTCCTGCCCCGTCAGAAACCGCACCAAATAGTAACCCGTCTGCACACAACCCAGACAATAAGCCACGGCTAAGACGGCAAGATCTCGCATGACAGTATCCGGCCTTTCGCACTCCGATATTCAGAACCCTATGTCCGCGTTGAAACGCTCGCGTCGCAGAAAGTCCATCGTCTAGCCGAAGATGGAGAGGATGACGCCCGCCGCGACCACCGAACCGATCTGTCCGGCCAAGTTGGCGCCCAACGCGTGCATCAGAAGGAAATTATGCGGGTCCGCCTCCAACCCCAGCTTGTTTGAGACCCGCGCCGCCATCGGGAAGGCGCTGACGCCCGCTGAACCGATCAGCGGGTTCACCGGATCGTCCTTCCAGACCAGATTCATCAGTTTGGCGAAGATCACGCCGCCGGCCGTGCCCAGCGAGAAGGCGAGAAGCCCCAACACGATGATGCCCAGCGTTGCCGGCTGGATGAACTTGTCCGCCGCCATCTGCATGCCGACCCCCAGCCCCAGGAAGATCGTGGCCAGATTCATCAGCTCGTTCTGCAGGGTTTTTGAGATGCGCTCGATGGCCCCGGATTCTTTGATGAAGTTTCCGAAAGCAAAGCAGCCCATCAGCGGCAGAGCGGTCGGCAGGAGCAGCACGCACAGCGCAACCAGCAGCAGCGGGAACAGGATCTTTTCCAGCTGGCTGACCTCGCGGACCTGGCGCATGCGGATCAGGCGCTCTTTCGGCGTGGTCAGCAGCCGCATGATCGGCGGCTGGATTACCGGAACCAGCGCCATGTACGAATAAGCGGCCACGGCGATGGACCCCAGCATTTCCGGGGCATACTTGGAGGCCACGATAATTGACGTGGGGCCGTCCGCGCCGCCGATGATGGCAATCGAACACGCTTGTTTGATGCTGAAGTCGAACCAGGGCAGGGCGTTCAGCGCCGCAACGCCCAACAGGGTCCCGAAGACACCGAACTGCGCGGCCGCGCCGAGAATGGCGACGCGCGGACAGGCCAGCAGCGGGCCGAAGTCGCACAGCGCGCCGATGCCCATGAAAACCATCAGGGGCAGCACCTCGTTCCGTATGCCGTGCTCGAAGATCAGGGTCAGAAAACCCTGCGCACCGCCCATCTCGCCCAGCGGCACATTGACGAAGATGGTCCCGAACCCGATCGGCACCAGCAGCAGGGGCTCGAAGCCCTTGACCACGCCCAGGTAGAGCAGGAAAAAGCCCACGACGACCATGATGATCTGCTTCCAGTGTCCGCCGGCGGTCATGTCCCAGAGGCCGGTCGAGCGTCCGATGTTCTTCAGGCACCCGCCCAGCGAGACGATGTCTCCCGCAGGCTGCGGCAGCGGCGCCTGCGCCGTGCTCACTGCTGCTGTGGCTGCGTCGGGCGCAGCGGCGGCTGCGTGCGTCGGCAGGGCCGGAAAGAGTTGCGTCAGCGCCAGGACGGCCAGGACGGTCAGAACCAGAGGACGAACGCCGCGGCGGCGGCAGAGTGTTGCGACGGCGTGTTGTATGGCGTGTGGCATCGGCAGGTTTCCTTATGCGATTTCCGCGATCGTGTCGCCAGCCTTGACCACATCGCCCGGCTTGACCCGGTACTTGATCCGGCCAGCCTTCGAGCTGAGGATAGTCATCTGCATCTTCAGGGCCTCCATGGTACAGACCTGCTCGTCTTTGTCCACTTTCTCGCCATCGGCCTCCGTGAGCGAGATGATCGTGCCCGGCATGGGAGCCAGCACCTTGTCCACGGTTCCGGCGTCGTCGAGGGCGTCTTCGGCATCCGGCGTTTTGGCATCCACCGGCTTGACGCGGATGTGGTACGGCTGTCCGTCCACGCTGAGCTTGAGGGTGCCATCCGGCTCGACGATGCGGCTGACCTTGTGCTCGACGCCGTCCACCGTGACCGCATAGTGGCCGGAGCCGCTTCTGGCGGCGGCGGGCGTGTCGGCAGATGCGGCCGGCGCTTCGATCTTGACCGGGCCATTGGGGCGGGTCTTAAAAAACCCGACGGCCACCTGCGGGAACATGGCATAGGTCAGCACGTCCTCACGCGCGACGGAGGCGACGCCGAGTTTCTGTTTCAACTCCTCTTCAATCTTGCCCAGCTCGTTCGGGAGCAGGTCCGCCGGACGGCAGGTGACCTTGGCCTGCATGTGCAGCTCTTGCAGCGCGCGTGCGACCAAGCCCTCGTTCGGCTTGGCGGGGGTCAGTCCGTAATTGCCTGAGAGCAGATTCTTCGATTCGTTGCTGAGCTGGGTGTAGCGGCCGAACAGCACATTCAGGACGGCCTGCGTGCCGACGATCTGGCTGGTGGGGGTGACCAGAGGCGGATAGCCGAAATCGGCCTGCACGACCGAGATCTCCTCCAACACGGCATCGAGTTTGCCGAGGGCGTTCTGCTCCTTGAGCTGACTCTCCAGGTTGGAGAGCATGCCGCCGGGAACCTGGGCGATAAGGATGCGTGTGTCGGCGCCTGCAAAGGAGGATTCAAAGGCCTTGTATTTCTTGCGGACGTCGCGGAAATAAGCCGCCAGCTCGACCAGCGGCTTGATGCTCAGCCCGGTGTCGTACTCCGTCCCCGCGAAGATCTCAACCATGGTCTCTGTCGGCGAATGACTGGTGCCCATCGCCATGGAAGAGATGGCCGTATCGATCGCGTCCGCACCCGCCTCAACGGCTTTGACCAAGGTGGCCACGGACAGGCCGGTGGTGGCGTGCGAGTGGATGTGGATCGGCAGGGCCACGGCGTTCTTGAGAGCCTTGACCAACTCGTAGGCGGCATAGGGCTTCAGGAGCCCCGCCATGTCTTTGATGCACAGCGAGTCGGCGCCCATCTGCGCGAGTTCACGGGCCAAGGCGACGTAAGCCGCCAGCGTGTGGACGGGGCTGGTCGCGTAGCTGATCGTGGCTTGCGCATGCTTGCCGGCCTTCTTGATGGCCTTGAACGAGGTTTGCATGTTGCGTGCATCGTTGAGCGCGTCAAACACGCGGAACACATCGACGCCGTTGGCGGCGGCACGTTCGACGAACGCCTCCACCACGTCGTCGGCGTAGTGCCGGTACCCCAGAAGGTTCTGTCCGCGCAGAAGCATCTGCATGGGAGTCTTCGGCATGGCGGCCTTGAGCGTGCGGATACGCTCCCAGGGATCCTCATTCAGGAAACGGATGCAGGCGTCAAAGGTCGCGCCGCCCCAGGTTTCCAGCGACCAGAAGCCGGCGCCGTCGAGCTGCGCGGCGGCGGGCAGCATGTCGGCGGTCAGCATGCGGGTGGCGAAAAGCGACTGGTGAGCGTCGCGGAGGGTCAGGTCAGTAATATGGACTCGGGCCATGGAAGAGTCTCCTTGTCAGTGCTGTGCGGATGTGAAATCGGTTGCGGCGGCGATGGCCGCCGCTCGGCGGCTTCGGGCGGCCGTATCGGCGTCGCCGGACGCCGGGGCGGGATGGAGGGCCGCGTACCGGTGGATCAGGTATGCGGTGAAATTCATGCACTGGATGACAACGAAAAGGAAAAGGAACACGATCGTCATACCCAAAGTCATGATGGTCAGAGCCTGCCAGAACAGTTCCATACCCGTCTCCTTGCGCTGCCAAACCGGAGACACGTGCCGCCGGTGTAACCGCGAAACAACCTAACAATAACAGTCGGGTCATTGTGTGAGGCGTGTGGGCAATAGTCAATGCCATTTTCTCCGATTTTTTTTACGGCGCCTCGCTCAAGGCCGAAGTTGACCGGCTTGGAAAGTTGACCGGCAAGGCCGCGAAACCCCCGGCAAGCGGTGGCGGCGGCGACAAGAAACTCACGGCCGACGAATGGCTGGCTGAGGAGTTGAAGAAGTCGGCGAAGTGAAACTACACGGCGGGGGCGGCGGCGTGCCGTCGCCTCACGCCTGAATGTCGGCGCGGGTCAGTTCGCAGTCGCGCAGGATCTGGGCCATGAGGCCGCGCCCGATCGTCTCGCCGCGATGAACCGGCACAACGGTACAGCGTCCATCAGGATGGCGTAGAAAGTGGTGGCTCCCCTTGACACGTATGAGCTCGAAGCCCAAGCGCCGGAGGGCCTTGATCAGTTGGGGGCCGCTGAAGGCGGGGAAGGTGCTCATACCATGACCGCTACACGCTGTACGCCGATGAACTGGTTGGAAACCGGCGCATCCTCGACCTCCAGACACAGGGAAATGGCCTCCTTGATACGCTTCATCAGCACATCGAGAGACTTGGCCTGCGTGTGGCAGCCGCGCAATGCGGGCACGGATGCGACGAAATATCCGTCCTCATCCTGCTCGATCACCACACTGAACTCTCTGGACATTGTACGTCTCCTTTTTGGCGATAATTTTATCATCCGGTGTCCGCAATAGCCATGCCGATTTGTTTCGCCCCTCTTCGCCCCTCTTATGGCCCCTTTTCCTTCACTTCACATCCTCTCACGCGTATCCACCCGTAGATCCGGCATCTTCCTTTTTCAAGAGCAACATCTTGCCGTCATACCCGAAATTATAGTCAACAGCCTTTTCAAGGACTAATAATAGAACTTTTAATATCGTCATGAGTTCCATAAATTGAATCAGCGCCAGGTGAGATAATAACACACCCGCCTTTGACGTGTTTTATTAAAAACAGATTCCCATAACTATCATAAATATTGTCGAGTCGACCAATATATGGGCCACTCCATCCAGCACGAGCGGGATCCTCAAAAAGCACAGCCAAACCACGCTCTTCTGTCGGCCACTGCCCACAATCGTGATAATATGCTTTTATGGCTTTTGACAGCAATTTCATGTCAGCAAAGATTACCTGTGGTCTCGTATCAGAACTTCGGTCAAAACTAGAAACTGGCAATTTCGATAAACAAAACAACAATAGAACAACAAACAATGCTGGCCACAATGAACTTTTAGCCCATACCGGGGGGCTCAGGGTTGTATCGGGACAGCGGGACAAACAGGCTTGCCCAGGATGCTCGGTGCCATCTTTCGAGTCAAGACATCCTGCTGGATGCTGTGCATTCGCCATGTCACGCCTGACCGTTGTTTGTCCAATGTCCAATCACGACTCCTTTTCAGTTCCCTTTTGCTTTATCAATCACTTCCTTATTAGACATGATCCGTTTAGGCCCGATCACCTTGCCATCCGCCTTTACAAGTTCAACGCTACACTCCGCCAAATCCACGCCGTTGAGCGGATCATCATTTTCGCTCCAGGCTGTCTCGAAAAAATATTGTAAGCCATCATTCTTATGTTTCTCAAAGAGCATAAGATAAAACGGATCGTAATGGAGATTCTTGAACACTTTCCCTCTTTTTAGGATTCTGACATTACGGACTGATGCTTTGTCACTCAAATATATGACGACCATTTTATTGATGTTCGTGCCGAAACTGTTCATCCATAACCCGTACCTTGCATAAACAATCACGCCGTCTTTAATTTTCTTCGGATCTTCACACCTCAAAACTTTAATGGCTTCTTCCGCCTCATATGTTCGAAAATAATTTTGCACGTTATTCTCTGCCATATATCTTTCCATTGTAACCTTAAACTTTATCTCATATTTATCTACACATCCGGAGAGAAACACCATTGCCAGCACAACCAATAAAATGGCCGGGGTCTTTCTGACACCATCCTTCGACTCAAGCCCTCCTGCTGGATGCTGAGCGTTCGCCATGTCACGCCTGACCGATATTTGTCCAATGTCCAATCACGACTCCTTTTTCAGTTTGTTACCAGACATCATGCCCGACATATAAGTCCTTAACACCAGACATTTCAATTTTCTTGTTACTCGTAATACTAAAATCGTATCTTCGGATAATTTTAGAATAGACATCCGTGACCACAGTGAGAGAGCCCCTCAGCTCGTTACGATTCCGAACAACTTTGACTCCCCACTCCGAATCAGGATACTGCCGGTCATAAACCGCAGCATTACCTGACAAGACAAAATCTTTCTTTTCTAAAATGTCATAAGATCGAAGTTTGGCGAAAGCTGTCATGAACCGTATAAGCATATTTTCAGATTCAATTTTCTCGTGTGCTCTCTGAAGAAAATCGACGACTTGCTTATCGTCTTTTAAATAGTAAAGACGTCTGTCGGTCACGGCCAATGCGTAAACAGACACATGTTGCATAAAACTATGATTACCTGAAGCAAAGACTCGAGTAAAACTGCTGTTGGTGAAAGCATTGTCACTTAACCCTAACAAAATAGGTTCGACAAAGAACACATTTTCACGTATCTCTCTTTTCAACTCCTCACTTTCAAACGTCATAATTAGCTTAGGCTCCTCCCCGCTTGGCTTGATGCTGTTTGAATAACACCTCATTAATTCATTCAAGGTGAACCCCGCAATGGTAAACCTATCCTTATCAGTTCCATTCGCAGGTGGATCCGCCAGAATTGGATCCATCATTAGAGCGGTCACAGCCAGCCAGGCCCAAAGATTCATCCTCATTATTTAGTCCTTTCCTTGCCTGAGATGCTCGGCACCGTCTTTCGACTCAAGATATCCTGCTGGATGCTGTGCATTCGCCATGTTACGCCTGACCGCTACCCTCTCAACGCCGCCGATCACCGTGCTCCACCGTGGTTTGGAAGTTAGCACACAAGATTATCCCTTTTCAAGGCCCGATTGTTCTTCGGCCGCATATTTGTCTTTCAAACAAAGGAGAAGGTATGGACTCTTCTACGATGAAGGGCACGGTCCAGGGGTATTTCGACCGGGCTTTCGATGAGATGACCGACAAGGAGCTTGGAAACCCCGCTCGCCAACAGCGGCCTGGGTGTGAAAGCCAAACTGGCCCCGAATTCGGGGACGTTCGTCCAGTTCCGCAAGTTAGTTATCTGGATTACGGCGAGGCGGGCTCCCCGACGCGCCGGACGCTGGCCCCGATATGTTCAACGTCGCCTCCACCGCTTTGTTCGCACTTCATGTAGAGCGTTTCGGGCGCAATGTCTGCGCCGTTCGGCCATGCGATCGTACCCCCCTCAATGATGGCTTGCCGGAAGAATGAAAGATCACGCAACGGTTCAAAGACCGGGCCTCGGTGCAGGTAATCGGAGAAATCTATGACGGCACCGACACCGTCATCGAACTCAACAGAGTAGGAATAGTCGGCTTTGTACTCAATACGCTTAACGTCGTTCAGGTTCCACATAGCACACCTCATTCCAAAGGAGCGATCTTTTTGATCTCCTTGCCTGCCAGCGCCAGTTCCCAGTCCGAATGATGATTCCGAAAAAACGGCAAATCTCTGGCATACGAATGGCTCCTTTGGTTCCTTAGAATAGCATATTGTCACCTGCCGTACACCTCGTTCTCCGGCTGTTTTCTGGCTGTACACCACCGCTGTACACCACTGGACACCAACGTCACGGCCGTTTCGGCGGTCGCCACCGCGGCCACCGTCGTGCAGGCGGTGCTTCCCGGGTCTTTCCGGGACTTGCATTCCGTCCGTGCAGAACCGGGGCGGACGTGGCATACTCCCCCCATGACCTTTTCTGACATTGGCGTAACCCCTGACCTGATCGCGGCCTTGGCGAAGCAGCGGATCACGGAGCCGACCCCGATCCAGACCGTGGCGTATCCCGTGCTCTCCGCAGGCAAGGACGCCTACCTCAACGCCGAGACCGGCACCGGCAAGACCCTGGCCTATCTGTTGCCGCTCTTC
>CAZXVN010000194.1:0-1708 GCA_964643945.1 uncultured Lentisphaeraceae bacterium
CGCCACGCGCATGGGCACGATCAACGCCGACCTCACCATCGGCGCGGATGTCACCAGTGCGCTCACGCTCAAAGCCCATGAGGGCATCAGTTGTCCCGGTGTCAAACTTCACGGTTCCGGCTTCATCGTGACCCGCGAAGAAGCCGCCGCATTGGGGCTCGGACGCATCCCCGGACTCGAACACCATATCCGAGAATATTGCAACGGCAAAGACCTGACCAGCCGCCCGCGCGATGTGCTGGTCATTGACCTGTTCGGCCTCACGGAATTTGAAGTCCGAGACCGCTTCCCTGAGGTCTACCAGTGGGTGCATGAGCGCGTGAAACCCGAGCGCGACGCGAAAGCGATGACGAAAGACGGTGCGGGATATGCACAGCTGTGGTGGCTCTTCGGTAAACCGCGCCAAACGCTGCGTGCGTCGCTCCATGGCTTGCCGCGCTACATCGCCACGGTTGAGACCTCCAAGCACCGCTTCTTCCAGTTCCTTGACGATTCAATGTTGCCCGACAACATGCTTGTCTGCATCGCGCACGATGATGCCTACGTATTGGGTGTACTCTCCAGCCGTATTCATGTCATCTGGGCCTTGGCGACAGGCGCGGTACTTGGCCCAACACCGCGGTACAACAAATCCCGCTGTTTCGAAACCTTCCCGTTCCCGGACGCGACCGAGGAGCAGAAGGCGCGTATCCGCGACCTTGCGGAACGGCTCGACAGCCACCGCAAGCGCCAGCTCGCACTGCATCCCTCGCTCACGATGACAGACCTGTACAACGTGTTGGAGACTGTCCGTGCCAACGAGACGCTGACCACCAAGCAGCGCGCCATTCACGAGCAGGGACTGATCACGGTCCTCCGGCAACTGCACGACGAGTTGGATGCGGCTGTCGCCGCCGCTTATGGATGGGGAGAAGAAGTTCTAAAGTTCGAGAGTTCAAAAGTTCTAAAGTTGACGGACGAGGAAATTTTGGAGCGGCTTGTGGCGCTGAACAAGCAACGCGCCGACGAAGAATCACGCGGCCAGATCCGTTACCTCCGGCCAGCCTACCAGCGTCCCGTCGCCGCGCCCACGCAGGCCGTTCTCGCAGTCCCGAGCCCTGAACCCCGAACCCTGAACCCTGAACCCTCCCTCTCGCCTCTCCCGTGGCCGGAGTCGCTCGCTGACCAGATCGCGCTGGTGCGCGGCGTCATCCACCAGACCGGCTGGCAGCCCGCCGACGGCGCAAAGATCCTTGTCCGCCACTTCAGCGGCGTCCGAGCACCTACCGTCCAACGCCTTGTTGACGCCCTTGCCGCCTTGGGACACGTCGGATAAAGAAAGATCATTATGAGCATACTGCTAACCTCTATTTAACGCGCCGTATAGCACTTGTGCAACAAGCTTATTAGGAGGACCGATGGAACGAAAATGGTACGGGTCAACATGGCTCATCGTCGCGACACTGATTGTCTGCGGCCTCTGGCGTCCCCTCTGGTACGTTGGTATTGTGCTAGGCGCGACCTTTCTTGTGGTTCAGTATCTCGCCGACAAGAAGACACGGCAGTATATTGAAGAGCTGAGACGCTTGGAATTGCTGGGCCGCGCCACGCAGGCCAAAGTAGCCGAATTCGAAAACTGTTTCCGCGCGAACGGATATGTCGAGTTGGAGGAAATGCGCGTAAGATTGCGGGATCTGGAAACGCGGATAAACGACACGAATGCGGCCTC
>CAZXVN010000195.1:0-4560 GCA_964643945.1 uncultured Lentisphaeraceae bacterium
GGTGATCACGCCGGAGTAGGTTGCGCTGACGCCGGGCAGCATATTCAGGGTCAGCGCGGTGACGTTGCCGTAGCCGTTGGTGATCATCGTCGCCAGGTTACGACTGCCGTTGAGGCCGCCGATTGTCGGCGTGGTGATGCCGCTGTTCAGGACGATGGAGCCGTTGGCCGTGTCCAGCGTGCTGTTCTGGAGGGCCAAGTTGTTGTTCAGGGTCAGCGTCTTTCCGGAATTGACCGTGGTCGAGCCGAAGAAGGTGTTGGCTGCGGAGAGGGTCAGGGCGCCCGCGCCGGACATGATGAGTTGGCCGGCACCCGAAATCACGCCCGACAAAATCTGGTTAGCCGAGCTGTTATAGGTAAAACGTGCCCAGGTGGTGGAACTAAGGTTGATGGTATTGGCGTAGTTGCCAGAGCCCAACTGGCCAGCGCCGGTAATATTGATCGCGGAATTAAATTTGTTTGGGGTACCTACTTGCGGCAGGTAGGTGATTGGACCGGTGAACGTATTGACACCATTAAGATTGAGGGTCGCGAAATTACCGCCATCCGTATAGCCCGGAAAGAAATTCAGTGAAAGCGGACTTCCGTCCGAGACATCCGAGATTGCACCGATCGTCAAGGATACCGGATTATTCCAAGGCAGATTCACGTAGAGCGTCTTGGCGCCAGTCCCCGTGGCGGTAATCGGCCCGTTGAGGGTCGCGTTGCCGCTGGCGTTGAGTACCGTTAGCTGCACCGTTCCGGCTCCGCTGCTTGCAAGGTTGACGCCGCGGTCCGTGGTGCCGCCCGGTTGCCAAACGACGCCGTTGTTGACTTGGATGACGGCGTTGGCCCCGGTGGGCTTGCCGAGCGAGCCGGCAGCGCCGGCGTTCGAGAGGTTGGGCGTTACGATGGCTAGGTTAGCGGCCGTGCTGGACTGCAAGACCGTCGGGCCGGTGAAGTCGCTGGTTGAGTTGTTTATCGTCAGGGTCTTGCTGTTGCCCGTCAGGTCGTTCCTGAGGGTCAGGCCTCCTGACCCCGTGATTTTGCCGCTGATGGTGGTGCCGCCGTCCTGCGTATTGATCAGGGTGAGCGTATAGCCGTTGTTGTTGATCGCGTTCGCCAGATTGGGGCTTTGCCCCAAAGACAAGGTTACGGTTGCGTTAGTATTCAGCGTGACGGGCCCGGTGCCGGAACTGAAATTATTTGCACTGGCACAAAAGAAAGTGCAACTGTTGTTGACGACGATCGGGATACTGGGAAGGGTGACGTTGAGGACGTCAAACGTGCCGCCGTTGATGGTCAAGGTGTTGGTGCCGATTCCGTAATTATTGCGGACGCTAACGGTACCGGCGTTGAGGGTGACGCCGCTGATGCTGTTCGAGCTGGAAAGCGTCAGCGTGCCGGCGCCGGACTTGGTGAGCGTGCCCGAGTCGATGGGGCCGTTGGTAAATATGTAAGTGCCGGAGGCGGCGCTCACGGTCGTGGAGAGGGGCGACATGTTGGGCGAAATGGTGATCGTGCCGCCCGCATTGTTGGTGAACAGCACGTCCACCGTGCCGTCATCAACAAAGTTCGTCGTCGTTGCCCC
Organism: uncultured Lentisphaeraceae bacterium; assembly: GCA_964643945.1. Lineage (GTDB taxonomy): Bacteria > Verrucomicrobiota > Kiritimatiellia > RFP12 > UBA1067 > JAHFSX01. The sequence goes on from CAZXVN010000195.1 coordinate 1,570, forward strand.
CCCATCCCCGGTCCAGTTGGCGGTGCTGATATCCCAGTTTCCGCCGCTGCCCAAGTTCCAGGTGATGGATGCCTGCACGCCCGAGGGCAGCGCCAGCAGCGCGAGCGCCGCCGTAAGGATGAGACTCGTCAGTGAATACAGCTTGTGAAGTGCGATTCGGATAGACATGTTGAACCTCCTTGACTACAAAGACTGAACCTGTTGTGAAACTAATGCGGGCGGAGCCCGCAACCCTCACCCCGGCCCTCTCCCAGAGGGCGAGGGAGGGAAAACAACTTGTTTTTTATCGCGGTTTCTAGGCCGTAAGGCACACCTCCAAGGCGTACCCGTAAACAATCCTGTTACAATTTTTGACAACACTTTAAGCATAAGGTTGAAAAGGATCAAGCGAAATCGTTTGAAATCTTCTTCATAATCGAAATCTTTATCCTAATTGACTTTATACCAAGTTTAACAGATTATACCGATATTCGGCTATAAACCAGCATAAGGAGTTATACATGAACCCTATCGCCAATCCCTTCTCACCCGGCGCTGGATCTCCGCCTCCTGAATTGGTAGGCCGAGATCCTATTCTGGAGCAGTCACGTATCCTTCTCGGCCGCGTCAAAGAGCGGCGATCCGAAAAGAGCATCCTGCTAACGGGGCTTCGAGGGGTCGGAAAGACCGTGTTGCTCAACGAAATCGACCGATTGGCGAGAGCGACAGACTACCGAACCATCGTCATCGAAGCACACGAAAACAAACCTTTAGGGCCGCTTGTGGCCCAGCACCTCCGAAGCACCCTGTTCGAATTGGACCGGATGTCCGGTGCCGGTAACAAGGCGAAGCGGGGTCTGCGTGTGCTGCGCAGTTTCATTGGTGCCCTCAAAGTCACCTACAACGACATAACCATCGGATTGGACATAGATCCCGAACAAGGCTCGGCCGACAGTGGGGACTTGGAGATCGATCTGCCCAACCTGTTTGTCGCAGTAGCAGAGGCCGCCGAAGAGAGAAAGAGCGCGGTAGCTGTTTTCATTGACGAAATCCAGTATCTGAATCAGAAGGAACTGGGTGCCCTCATCATGGCGATGCATAAGGTGCAGCAGCGCCAGCTTCCGTTGGTGCTCCTCGGTGCCGGGTTACCCATCCTTCCGGGCCTTGCGGGGGAATCAAAGTCTTACGCTGAACGGTTGTTCACCTTTCCAGTGGTCGGGGCGCTGTCGGAGGAGGACGCCTCCAAAGCGTTGCGAGAACCCGCGCAAGCGGTCGGGGTCGTTTTTGAAAGCACGGCCTTGCAGGAAATCTTCCGACTGACGAAAGGGTATCCCTACTTCCTTCAGGAATGGGGATACCAGTCATGGAATCAGGCTCCAACGGCCACAATCACCTTGGATGTGGTCCGAACGGCCACTCCGAGTGTGATTGATCGCTTAGACCAGAACTTCTTCCGAGTCCGATTCGACCGTTTAACGCCCAACGAGAAGAACTTTCTGCGGGCGGTTGCTGAACTTGGCCCAGGTGCCCACCGTACAGGAGCCATCGCTGACGCATTAGGCATAAAGATCACAAGCCTCGGACCCGTACGGGCCAAGCTGATGAAGAAGGGAATGATCTACAGCCACGCTCATGGAGACATGGCCTTTACCGTGCCGTTGTTCGATGAGTTCATGCTTCGGGCGATACCCGAGTTCAAACCGTAGTACGGCTTCCCCTATGACCGTACTCATTGGCGAATGCGCCAGTAGGGCGGGACGTCCCGGACCGCCCGGTGTGCAAGAGACGAATGCGCGTCCGGGACGTCCGCGCCTACTTGGGGGCGGCGAAGCGCCGGTAGGGCGGGACGTCCCGGACCGCCCGGTGTGCAAGAGACGAATGCGCGTCCGGGACGTCCGCGCCTACTTGGGGGCGGCGAAGGCCGGCAACCGCGCATCTGCTTACAAAGGCGATACCGATACCGATTCCGACCCCGACCCCGAGAGAGACGCGCAAACCTGAATACTATAACTTCAACGGATTACGATTAAGAATACGATTAGGATTAGGAGGCAGCACTTCCATCCATAATTTTAATCGTCCTCGTCCTCGTTCTCGGCCTCGATCCAGTTCCGTTGGCCCTCCATTCCGAAAATCGAGGACGAGGACGAGGACGATTCAAACCCCACGGATGGAACCCGGCCATGCACATCTTAGTCGCTTTCAATACGCCACCAGCCGCGCCGACTTGGGCGCGAAGGGGTCGAGGCGAATCGTGTTGGTGCCAGACTTGAGAAACCGTGTAACGTCGAGTCGCAGCGGCTTGCCGATGAAGCCGCCTGCAAACACATCGTTGACGCTCACGCTCGTGGCGGCCTCCGGCATGATTTCGTCGACTTCAAGAAAGAGGCGCGATGTCGCGAGGTTCAGGTCGGCAGGGAGGGTGCAGGTGCCGCTGAACGGATCCGGCTCCACCGGACTGGTGTTGACGTGCCTGCCGGCAGCCTCGCGGAGCACCTCCTGCTCGAACGCGGAGGGGCGGTCGCTCAAGATGACGATCTGCGTGTCATTGCCTTTCAGGGTGATGCGTTTCTCTCCGGCGGCACACTCGGCCTCCAAGGTTTTGACCACGCCCGAGGCGGGGTCGTCGCCGTCCGCCAGCCGTGACACCAGAAGCTGGCGCTCGCCGGTGTCGATCCGCTTCTGCAGGCGCGCCTTCACATCGCGGCTGCGCTGCGCGTCGCCCGGGACGCCGTAGGTGGCCTTCACCACGACGAGCTTGGCGGGCGGCGTCTTGTCGGCCGCAAGACGCGTGTCGCGCAGGGGGATTTCGCGTTTCGGCTTCATGCCGGCGTTGATGCGGCCCGGGAGTTTGCGGCTCTTGTCCTGAAACACCAGCAAAACGCTCTCCGACGGCTCGAGCGTCAGGGCAATCTCCACGCTTTTCGCGCCGGTCCGGCGGAAGGCGGGCGCCGTGATCTGGTTGCGCATGGGATCCCAGCACTCGGGCGTGCCGGCGGCGGCGACTTTGAA
>CAZXVN010000196.1:0-10375 GCA_964643945.1 uncultured Lentisphaeraceae bacterium
CCCAACTGGGGAAGCGGACGTATTGTTCGGAGCCGGGGAGTTTGCCTTTCAGCGTCCTCGCGAGTTCCATATCGTTGAGCATCCGCTGGTCGAAACGCGGGCGGTCCCATTTCTTGGGTCCGGCCGGGGTGTGCCAGGCCAGGGAGTCTTGCAGGGCGTCGCAGTCGGCGGTGGAGGCGGGATTCAAAAGCCCGCACAGGGCGGTGTAAGTCCGGTCGACGGCTTCCTTCATGAGCGCCTTCATCTTCTCGTCGGTGAACTGCGGCCACTCGCAGTGGTACTGCTCAAGGACCGTGTTCCGGAAGCAGTTGACGACGAGCAGAACGGCCATTTTCTCGAGGTCTGTGTCGGGTTGCATTGGGCGTTTCCTTGGTTTGGGGTTTTTCGGGCGGTGGGAGAAGTGCGGGAGTGCGTTTAGTTTATTCGTGCGTTAGTGAGAGGAGCCGGCGTCCGGGCACGTTCGCAGGGGCGGATATGACCGCGGGGGCAGGGGCGGGGGACGGCGGGTGCGGGAACGTTGTCCAGGCTCTCGCGCAAGAGTGTTTCGATGAGTTCGACGCGCGAGAGTCTTGTGAAGTCGGCGAGGATGTCGATCTGGTCGACAAGGTCCTTGGGCATGGAGACGCTGATTTGGCGAGGCTTGCGCGGTGTCTTGGCGGCGGTTTTCTGTTTGTCCGGCATGGGGGGGGCTTTCTGGGGAGGGCGGGCATGCAGGCCCGCCCGTACGCAGGTGGTTCAGTGTGGCGTCTTGCTCATATTGACATTGAGGATGTTAGCGGAAATCGGTTTTGATTGGCAATGTCAAAGCGGGGCGGGCGAAGGCTTTTTGTTGGACGTTGCGACGGGAGTCCGGTTTTAGAGCGACACCTCGACCGGTTATATGTCTCGATGTCGCGATATGATAACAAGGATACCGCCTCAAGAAGGCGGACGAGGGATTATTTGCCTATTGACTCCTGCTCTAGAATGAGCGACCCCCAGACCCTTTCCCATGTCACCGTCGATGGCCGCGCCGAGCATATGGGGGTCTCGCAGCGTTTCGATGATCTGCTTGCATAGCGCCTCCTTTCATCCTTTCGCGGATCATGGGACAGTTCAACCGCGCTTCCAATGCCATCTTCTGCCAAGGGGGATGGGGAAGTTGGCGTGAGGGGGCAGGGGGCGTGCAGAAACAATGCAATTGTGTGGCGGCTTAACCTGTTGACTGACAATTAGTAGTTACAGGATAAAGCTTTACGTGATGGCTGTAAATTAATACTGGTTGTGCTATAAAATAAAAAATAGTTAATTTTTAGCACACTACTATTGACCACAATTACCATAAAATGATATATAGTGTGCCATCAAATGAAGACAAACGACAAAATTAGCACAGACCGCGTCGCTTCCCTTCTTTCGCAATTTCTGGAGGCTGGATTGGCCGGGAACACACAGCGACTTGAACTGTTATCGCTGACGGCAATTCGCTCATTGAGGGGCGAGTACCCGCAACTCACGGATAACCTTGGCGCAATGCTCTCAAAATTCTCTGTGAATGGCGACTCTCTTCGCTGGCATAACGCCGAGCCCCCGCCGGTAGATGCCGATGCCGGGCTGGATCTTCTCCGGGTCATTCCGGCAAGTGATGCGGTGGAGCCGATCCTTGCGCCATTCGTACAAGGGGCGGTGACGCGTTTTCTCGGCGAGCGCGTGGAGGCGGAGCGGCTCATACGTGAGGGGATATTCCCTCCGCGCAGCCTGTTACTGAAAGGTCCTCCCGGAACGGGGAAGACCATGCTGGCCAAGTGGCTGGCGTGTAAGTTGGGGGTGCCATTTGTTGTTTTGGATTTGGCCACTTCAATATCGAGTTTTCTCGGGAAGACGGGCTCAAATCTTCGCCGCAGTCTCGACTATGCGCGGGCTACCCCGTGCCTCTTGCTGTTCGATGAGTTCGATTCGATAGCAAAAAGGCGAGATGATGCGACTGAAATCGGCGAGTTGAAGCGAATTGTAAACGTCCTTCTTAAGGAGTTGGAAGATTGGCCGCTGAAATCTGTGCTGGTTGCGGCGACGAACCATCCTGATCTGCTCGACCCCGCCATTCACCGCCGGTTTGACGTCGTGATTGAAATGCCGATGCCAGGTCAGATGGAACGCGAGGCGATTCTCCTCCGCAGCGTTTGCCGTTTCGCCGAGACATTGAAGCCCGCAGTTGTGACCGCATTGGCACAGGCTCTCGATGGCTGCAATTGTTCAGAGGTAGACACGCTGGCGCAAGGAGCGGTGCGCAGACATCTCATTGAGGGTGTTTCTTTGCCGCAGGCGCTTGTCGTTACGGTGCTTCAACGACTGCCGGATTTATCGACAGACGAGGTCGGCCGGTTTGTGCGAACGCTGAAAGAGGGGGCCGGGTTAAGCGTGCGCGAAATCGCCGAACTGGTCGGCAAGGGATCTTCAACCATACAGTATTATCTGACCAAAAAAGATCGCAAACGGAAGGGGGAACGGCATGCCTGATGTGCAAAGAAGGCTTATTCTCGCAAACGGTGAGAGATATGTTGAGCCAATCCAAAAGACACAAGGCTTTGGGAAATCTGAGTTACCTCGCGAATATGGTGAAGCTCGCGGCCATGTTATGCGTGAGATCGGCAACGCACTGGAACATTTCTCCGCTTTACCGGCACGTAAACGCCTGAAGGATGAAGCGGTGCTATGTTTGCGCCTTCATCCCGACATGATGGCTAAATCATTTGATCCGCAAAGCATATTCGATCTGGTTCCCGAACTCGAGAATGTTGGGTCGCGCAATTATCTTGTAGCGACTGAGCAAGTCGCGAAGACAAAACGGATCAAAAAGCAACTTGAGAATCGGCTTTTGGAGGTCACGGGACGGTTGGTTTTCGTGCGGAGCAGTGATGCTGGTTTCCGAAGGCTATTGAGTGTCCTCGATCAGGAAGAGAGTTCATTGCCGGTTTTGTTTCGTCGAGAGATCAGCACGATCGAGAAGTTCGACCTTCTTAGCCCGGATGAACAACTTGCGGCTTTTAAGCATGACTGGAAAGGCTGGAAGGAAGGCCGTGTTGAAATTGTACTGCACCCGTCCCGGCATTCTGAATCGGAGCAAACACACTTCCTTTCGAACCTGTTTCACGAACATAATGTTGTTTGTGGTAGGCCCAACATTGCCTATTACGAAAAAGGTCCTTTGTTCATTTCGTGTCACTTAACTCGAAAGGCACTCGATGCTATTTCGGGGGCGAACCCACTGCGAACGGCACAACCGCTGATGTTTGGAGGCTTCGAGACGTTGCGCAGTTCAAAGGGATTTTCAACCCCATTTCCTCCAAATGTGACGACACGTTCAATAATCAAAGTCGGTATGTTTGATGGGGGTGTCGATGTAACGCATCCGTTGCTTCAAGGGCACGCCGAGGAAGATGTAGGCCTTTCGATCAAGACGAAGCCATGGGCCGAAGGAATCGCACATGGCACGGCAGTGGCCGGTTCATTACTTTATGGGCCTCTCAACGATTATGACACGGCACAGCCACTTCCGGCACCGCCAGTTTCGGTTGTGAGTTTTCGCGTGCTTCCGACGTCAAATCCCACGGATATTGATCTGTACGAAGCGGTCGACATTATCGAGGCAGCGGTGCCGTCTCGGAAAGACATCAAGGTTTACAACATTAGCGTTGGACCTCGTGGGCCAATATTGGACGACACTATTTCGCGTTTCACCTATGCACTTGATCTGCTTGCGGCGACACATAAAGTAACTTTCTGCGTTGCTGTTGGAAACGACGGAGAAGAGGGGCCGGGGTTGAACAGGGTCCAGTCCCCTTCGGATCTTGTTAACGGGTTGGGTGTGGGTGCATATACCGAACGAAAGAGTGTCAAGGTACATGCTCCCTATTCATGCCAAGGACCGGGGCGTGAATGCGCAAAGCTTAAACCAGATGTAGTTGCGTTCGGCGGATGCGACCAGAACCCTATCCATCTAATCTCGGTATCGCCAGGGGAGAAGGCTTTGAGTTATGGAACGAGTTTTTCCTCGCCGATAACAGCTTCCCTTTGCAGTCAGGCGGCCGAGAGCTTCGATCGTAGCACCGCGTTGTTCGGACGGACCTTATTGATCCATACCGCAGAACATCCAAACGGCAAACCGGATCACTTACTCGGGCATGGTATTGTTTCAGATGATATCGACGAGTTGCTGCAATGCGACGAAAAGACGGTAACAATCGTCTTTCAAGGCGATCTTCCCGCGCGAAAGTCAGTAAAGCTCCCTATTCTGCTTCCGCCAAATCTCGTGATGACGGGCACAGTCACTGTCCGGTGGACCGTGGCGGCATTGCCGCCGGTTGCTCCGAATCATCCTTTCGACTATACGGCGATGTGTATCGAGGATACGTTTTATCCTAACAGTCATGTGTTCACCTATAGTCCAAGAGACATCTTGTCTAAGGAAAAACCATGTAAACTACACACTCATAATGACGCAGTAGACATCAAGAAACTGCTTGTTCGTGGCTGGAAGACGTCGGCTTTGCCTGTCTCTGACTCGGGCAACAAATATCAGACAGAAGGTGAGCGGCGGTCTAAGTACAAGTGGGAGACTATCGTGCGTCGCGAGACATCAAAACGTGCCACCTCGTTGGATGAGCCTTTTCTCGTCCTGCACACCATTCCTAGGCACGGTGTTTCGAGCCGTCTCGATTACGTTGCTATCGTGACCATTGCCGCTCCGAAATTCAGTGGTGATCTTTACGATGCTGTTGTCAAACGGTTCACCGCTCTCCAGCAGGTAAGAGTGCGCACGCAGATGGAACTGCGTGTGAGAATCTAGAGTTGTCCAGCATGATGGTTATGCTGACTGTGTTTTAAGCGACGTTCATTTGACGTGGCAACAAAAAGGGAGTTAAACGTGGACAAGCAAGATGGGATTGAAAACGGTGCTTACGTTTTCGCGCAACCAACGACCTTTTCTGACGCATTCCCGTCAATAAAGGAGTTGTCGGTCAAAGTCGAAGTCAGGAAAGGCGGGCCGATGGACGGCGCTCCACGGGTGTTACACTTCTCTATTCAGAATCCGCCAGGTGAGTACATCCGGTGCACGAATCCGCGATGCACAGAAGGCGGGTGGTGTATCGGTGATGTGCTACGTGAGATGGTCGCCAAGAGAGAAACAAGCAAAACGAGTGGCGGCATATGCACAGGACGCGAAAGGATGAATCGGGCCTCGTTTCGCGAGTGTCTGACACACTTTATGGCAGAGATCACCGTATCATATATGTGAGAGATCAACTTGTTTACACACTGCTAAACGCAATCGGTTTGTCACAGGCCGGAGGATATTATGTACAGAGTCACGCCGCGAAGGCTGAAGAAAGCGCTACCGATCTTGGAACGCCACAGGGGCGAACTTCACAAGTCGGGGCAGATGGATGCGCTCGTGTTTGAGATGGAGTTGCGGGAATGCTGGGATGTCGGCTATCAAGAAATGAAGAGCCTGGCGGAAGACCTTTCCAAGAATGAGCGGTATCGATTCGTTGCCGCTTTCTACATGGAGAACTCCAATGGCTCTCGGGATATGGTGGCGAGTGAGTTGAAAGATGTCTTGGAAAAGCTCTATGGGTTCGATTGGCATGTGAGTAGGGATTACGAGGCTTCGCGAGACAAGTTTTGGGCCAGCCTGCCGAAAGAGGCTTAAGCGGCCGCGCTGAAGTGGCGGAAAATTCTACTGGTTTCACGCATGCCATCCGTAAATAAGGTTGGCTACTCTATGGGCGACATTATCATAACCAACGTTGCTGTCTATCGCGAGGTGGTGGAGGAGTCGTATGTCTCCATGCAAGAGACGATGCGCAAGCAGTGTCGGCCAAAATCTAATGACGAGCCTGGGCTCATTAAGATTTATGACCCAAGTAAGAAGTCGTTCAAGCAGGCCATGATCTGCATCATATTTGCCGGTATGTGGCTAGAAGCGGCGCTCCATATTCTGCTGGTTCGGCAAGGTGGGGAGGATGTTGCTAAGAAGGCGGACAAAAAGACTTGGGAAGAGAAGCTCCAGATGTTAGGGGTTTGTGACAATGAACTCTTGGGAATGGTATGCAAGTTCCGAAGATCTCGGAAGGAATTGGTTCATGAAAAGGCATTCTTTTCACAGGATTTTATTTCAACGGCACAGGACAATGCGGAGCTTGCGTATCGAGTCATGGGACTTGTTGATGTTGGTTTCAAGACTCGCGATCAGCGACCAGCGACACAAAGCGTCTAGTTGTTTTCCGGTCATCAGGGCGCAAGGCGAAATCGGCGTGTCGCGTTGCACTTGTCGGGAATGAAGTATCCGCCATGGGCACAATAGGCAAAACAAGTTGCAGACTCTGCCGTGCGGAAACGAAGTTGTGCAAATCGCACATCATCCCAGAATTTTGCTTTAAAGGGTTGTACGATGAGAACCATCGTTTCATTGACATGTATGATGTCAAGAATGAGAAGCATTGCTTAGGACAGAAGGGGCATAGCGAGCCACTCCTTTGCAATGACTGCGAAGAACGTCTAGCGCGATACGAGCGGCATTGCCGCCGTCTCTTCACGGATCCACTCCCCGCACCCCGTGTTGGCACAAAACGTTTCTTTGATCTCCCAAATGTTGATGGGTTCAAATTCCGATATTTCCTGTTGTCGATCCTTTGGCGAGCAAGCGCAGCCAAAGGCAAGGTTTTTACTCATGTGAACCTCGGCCCAAAACACGGCGATATTTTGCGCAGTCACTTGCTTGCGGAGACGGTGCCCCCATTCGATCAGTACGGATGTTTGGTTCTTGCCTTGCACTACGAAGATGAGCCAATGAAAGGCATTATTGTCGAGCCAACGTACTGTAGAATCGAGGGGCATTTGGTCTATCGTTTTGTCTTCACAGGCATTGTATTCTGTTGCTTTGTCTCAAGCCATCCTGTCGCTGAGCACTGGCATAAGCTCTTGCTCGGATACTCCGACCAAGTCACGGTTTACAGAACAGACCTGCCGGATCTTAGGTTCTTGAGCGAAGTTTGGTTTGGGCTATAAGACCTGGGCATCCACGCCGAAGGAGGTCTGATGGCCAGATCGGCCATAAATGAATGCGCACATAACACGCCTTCGGGCAGGCTAGAGTAAACGCGTCAGCTCTATTTTAGCGAATCCAACTTTTCCATGTTCAGTTTATCCCAAAGGCCCCTAATACCAGAGTTCTGCCACCTGGCGGAATAGTTGTCGATGCCTTGCGTGACAAGTGCGCGTAGCTCGTCAGCCGTTTTGATTCCCGTAATGACGGCGAAATCAGTGAAGAATCTGTGTTGTGTCGCACGAAGGAAGAACTCGTTATTGTCGCTGTATGACCCATAAATAAAGGTGTGCGGATGCCAATGACCATAATCTGGGAAGGGTGGCAGCACTACCATCAACATGACAAGAAGTTCGGCTTCAATCAGTTTGGAGAACGGTATGTCAGACCTGTCTGCTTGCCGGTGCAGAATCTCGCCCACGACATTCGTGAACCGCTCATTTGGCCGAGGCTTTAATGGCGCTTGCAAAAAGTCTGCTGTGGGTGTCCAGAAACAACGGAACGTCGAAAAGCGGTCATGGATGCTGCGCTCGGGTTTCGGGTTCAGATAGTGCGTGCTGAATACATCATGCAAGGCGGCATAGGCTTTGATCCTGAGCAGTTCAGCCACCATATAGAGGAATGACTCGTACGCGAAGATTCCGTGCGCCGTGAACCAAGAGTCATTGAAAGATGAAACTTCTCCGGGTCTCGTTTTTAACTCGCTCAGTTTTTCCAGAACGGCATGGAGAAGGTCAGAATAATCGTGTGCCGGAACAATACTGCCTTCGAGTCGCACCCAGTCAACAAGCGCGTTACGGACAAGCTTCAACTTGGTACACGTTTCGACGACTTGATCTGGAAACGTATTTTCATCGGGTTGTTGGCGTACTCTCAACTGATCGGCCGTCTCGTAACAGGCGGACAAGAAGTCATCGCGGTAAATCGAGATCCCTTTTCTGTCGGCCAAAAGGGCGACTTTCAGTGTCTCGAATTTCACCGTAATTGGGCTAATTGGTGTCGGCGCATTGTTGGTTATGTATGCAGGCGGTTTTCCTAGTTCAGGCTTAATATAGAGGGGCTTGCCGTAAAGCAACCGCACCAACTGCTCCCAGTTCTCGTTAGCCTTTTCAAATGTCGAGAAATCGATACCAAAGCGAGTTTTTAAAAATACGGGTACACAAGGGTTTCCGTCTGCTTTGAACTCGCAAAAGATGGGGATGAATTTTGACTGCTGGATTTGTGAGTAAAGTTCACTTGAGATAATTTGCGATTCCGTTCCGACACCGGAAGAGCCTTTTTGCTTGTCCGCTTTCTCCGCATAGTGACCGTCACAAAACAGTAGAACATGCGTCACGCTGTCATCATTTACCATGCGCTCCATGTAAGCGTATTTGTCGTCACCTTCCTTCAAATCAAAAACGTCCATGACAACCTGAACGCCGTCAGTGATGAGATGTTCTGCCCATTCGCGAACTCGGTCTTTGTGCTGCTGGTTTGACCAGCTGTATGAAATGAAGACTTTGGGCTGTGTGTCAGGCATGGTTGTTTGTTCCAAACACGGTTGTTCTGTGATGACCTATCCGACGTGGCCGAGGGCGGAGAGGGCGTCGACGAGACGTTGCACGGTCGGGGCGCGGACGCCGGTGAAGTGGCGGGCGAGGGTCTTCGCGCCGTCGGCTTGCTGCCACGCGGTCTGGTGGATCACGCCGCGCAAGAGGGCGATCTGGTCGGCGAGGGTGTCCGGCCAGGGGAGGGGTTCGGAAGGCTGAAGGATGAGGGATGAAGGATGAAGGTCGGAGGACGGGAGACCGAGGTCGGACTGCACGGCGGCGGTGCCGGCTGAAGCCGGTACAACATGCGGTTGCTGATACGCGGCGCGGAGATAGCGGACGGTGCCGCGTGATTCCTCGTCGGCGCGGGCGCGGTTGAGGACGACCAGACGGTCGAGAATGTCGGCATCGGCGAGGGTGGCGTCCCAGCCATAGGCGGCGGCAACGGCGGCGTCGAGTTCGTCGTGAAGCTGGCGCAGGACGGTGACGAGGCCCTGATCGTGAATGGCGCGTTGCTTGGCGGTCAGCGTCGCGTCGGCGCGGAACGCCTCCAGAACGTTGTACATGTCCGTCATGGTCAGCGTGGCATGCAGGGCGAGCTGGCGCTTGCGGTGCGCGTCGAGCCGCTCAGCGATCTCGCGGATGCGCGATTTCTGCTCTTCGGTCGCGTCCGGGAACGGGAAGGTCTCGAAACAGGTGGTCTTATTGTAAACGGGACGGTCTTCCAGCGTGCCACCTGTTGCCAAGGCCCATGTCACATGGATGCGGCTGGAGAGAACGCCCAACACATAGGAGTCATCGTGCGCGAAACACACGAGCCTGTTGTCGGGCAGGACGGAAGCGTCAAGGAACTGGAAGAAGCGGTGCTTGGAGGTCTCGACTGTGGCGACATAGCGCGGCAGGCCTTCGAGCGCGGGGCGGAACGCCTTGCGCGGCTCACCGTGAATCCACCAGTTGATGCGGTATGCGTCGCGGCTGTTCGCGTCACGCTCGGGCTTCACGCGCTCATGCACCCACTGGAAGACCTCGGGGAAGCGGTCGCGCACGTCGGATTCTGTAAGGCCAAAGAGATCTATGACCATCACATCACGCGGACGGCTGGTGAGGTCTTTGCCGTTGCGGTATTCGCGGATGTGGTGTTCGATGCCGGGAATCCGGCTCAGACCCAGCGCGGCGGCCTCCTCGCGGGTGACGATGAAGCCCGCTCCGATCACTTGAACGCCGCGGTTGCTGATGCCTTCGTTGGCTTTGAGCGATACCGCGCCCGCGACATCCGCGCCGATGGTTAGGTCGGCGTTGATCGTGCCGGTGCGCGTGGCGAGGGTTACGTCGATTGCGCCTTCGGCCCCTTCTGTCTCGGCGGTGACGGTCTGGAGGGTTCCCTTCGTGCCCAGCCGGAGCGGTGCCCCGACCGTCATGGCGATACGCACCGCCGCGCCGTCGGCGTTCTCAACCCAAGGATGGTCCGGAATCGCGAAGAGCAGGGAGAGCTGAGGACAGAGGACCGAAGACGGAGGACTGACCGGATAGAGATGCGCTTCGAGCACGCGGCGGTTGAAGGTCTGGCGCAGGGAGTTGGTGGTGATGAAGCCGAAGCGTTCAGCTTTGCGCTCACGCACTAGTGTAGTGTCCCTTAAATAACTAGACAATCGGCCGCAGGGATGGTAAAGTTCGCGGCATGACAACGAGATCACATGAAAAAGCTCTGGGGGCAGCCGAAATGACACAACTGGAACAATGGGTGAAGGCGCACGGAACA
>CAZXVN010000197.1:0-3225 GCA_964643945.1 uncultured Lentisphaeraceae bacterium
GGATGGTGGCGATGGCGTCCAAGATTTCGGCCGGGGGGGAACTTTTCAGCAGGTATCCGCACGCGCCAGATTTCAGCGCGCTGAAGATGCTTTGGGTATCCTCATAGACGGTCAACATGATCACCTGCGCCGAAGGCAGCACCTTCTTGAGCCGCGCGGTGCACTCGATGCCGGAGGCGCCCGGCAGATTGATGTCCATCAGGATCACTTCGGGCTGTTGCCGGGGGATCTCGACCAGCGCCTCCTCGGTCGACGCGCACGCGCAGACACAGCACACGCCCGGCGCCCGGCGCAGCATCCGCTCCAGGTTGCGCCGCATGGCGGCATTATCTTCTACCAAGGCGACTTTCGTCATTTGATTCCCCCCTCTTCTCGCCGTGCCCGTAAAGCGACACCAAGAAGACCACTTTCATTCCCTGGGCGGGCTGGCTCATCAGTTCACAGCGGCCGCCCAACTGCTGCAAGCGCCGCCGCATATTGCCCAAGCCATCCGCGCCCGTATGCTGGCGTTGAGCGGTCAGGTCCATTCCGCACCCGTCGTCGCTGACGCTGACATGAAGCATGTGGCTCTCGGCAAAGATCGCCAGACAAACCCGGGTGGCACGGGCATGCTGGACCACGTTGCTGAGCGCCTCCTTGAAAGCAAGGAACAGGCTGTGCCGCTGATCGGCATTCAGTGACGCCTCGGGTATCTCGCGGGCCACCTCCAGTTCGCAGCGCACGGAGGTGCCCCGGAAAAATTTTTGCGCGTACAGGCAGAAGTACTCGGCCAGCGAAGACACGCTGTCGTGCTTCGGGTTGACCGCCCACACAATCTCGTCGAGTGCGGACGTCAGTTCGCGCGCCCTGGCGCCGATCTCGCGCATGCCCTCTCGGACCTCCTTCTCGCCCAAGACCGCGTCCTGGGCCAGGTCGCTTCCGAAGCTGATTTCGACAAGACCGGCACCCAGGTCATCGTGCAAATCACGCGCGATGCGGGCCCGCTCCTGCTGACGTGCCGTCTGCTGTTCCAGCCGGGCCAAAGCCAGTTGCGCGCGGGAGCCGGACACATACCGCCACGCGGCGAACAGCAGGCTGCCTATCACGGTCGCGATCAAAAACCAAAACCAGATCTGCCGGGTGACCGGCAGGAGAAGCTCCAAGCCGACCTGCTGCGGCTTGCCACGCTGGCGGCCCTCCAGGCTGATCCTCCAGACGTTCTCTCCGCCGCCGCCGATGCCGGTGACCGTGCAGCCTGACGCCGATCTCAAGACCGGCTGATACCGGCTGTACACGTACAGGTCGCCCTCCCGGGCACCGGCGTCGGTCAGCTCTATCTCCAGCGCACCACGCCAACCGGCGAAGCGCTTTATTTCCGCCGCCCCGCAATAGATGTGCAAGTCCGAGCCGATCAGCACCGGCCGCGCCGATCTGCGCTCCAGCGCAGTGAAGCGCAGATGTTGACAGGCGGACGGCGCCAGCTTAGGGGTCGTCCACGAGCCTTCGGCCACGCCGAGGTAGCGGTTGTCCCAGAAGGACCAGACCGCATAGCGCCGTTTCGGATCCAGTCCGGCCTGCGCGAAATCCAGTGTGACCGGCTGCTCCTTGTCGGCGGGATTCCATAAAAGCACCACAGTCCAGTCGCCCCAGGGCCGGGTCACGTGACCGACAAGCCGCGGCCACTCCCTGGCCATACAAACGTCCAGCACCTCCGTGCGCTCCGTCGCCGGCGGGGTCAGCACCTCGACATTCCGCCAGTACGGTTTGAATTTTTCCTGATCCCACAAGTCCGAGGTGAAGGCCGCGCCGCATGACAGCCCCACCATGCTGATCCAGGTCCGCGCCAGCGGCCAGCCGCCCACGACCGGACTGACATCCTTCAACTCCGTAGCCATGTAATAGGTGTCATTGTCCACCGTAAACCAGCGGCCGTTGAGCGGGTACGAACGGAGAACATGCATGATGATATCCTTGATCCCTTTGCGAACGGTGACCGGCCCCGTCCGGCTGGCATCCACCAGTCCCAAAGTCGCCCGATTCGGGTAAAAGTCGCAGAACAGGATGTAGGTGTCCTCGCCGGCCGCCTTCCGTAAAATCTGAAAATTCTCCCGGTATGTTTCCAGGCTGGTGCGCGTCCCTCCGACAAGGCCTTTGACGAACGTTTCACTGTTTTGATGATAGCCGATTTTCAGATAGGAGAACCCTTGCTGCACCGCCCTCTGCACCTCCGCGACGCAGGAGTCCATAGTCATTCCCGGCAGGATAAAATCAAACTTCAAGCCGGGTTTCATCCCCGCCGCGGAAATCGTCTGCGCATAAAAGGAAAGCCCCTCGGGAAACAGGGCGTTCATGTCAAACGGCACGCCGGGTTCGACGTCGAAGTTCTCGCCGATCTGGATGACGTCAGGCCGCAGGCGTCCCGCCGAGTTCACGACCTGGTCCACCACGCTCCGCACATCCGCACCGGATGCGATCCGCCCGGGTGAATAGACGCTGCTCCACCCGGTCAGGGCTCGTTTAGACGTCCGCGCCCCGTGCGTGCTGGCCACCCACTCCGACCACCGTTCCAGCGCCAGCCGGGGCGGCTCAAAGATGAGGGCCACCTGTTGCCCCCAGCGGGTTTGCCCCGGATCCACACG
This sequence comes from uncultured Lentisphaeraceae bacterium, assembly GCA_964643945.1. Taxonomy (GTDB): domain Bacteria; phylum Verrucomicrobiota; class Kiritimatiellia; order RFP12; family UBA1067; genus JAHFSX01. The sequence continues at coordinate 2,619 of CAZXVN010000197.1, forward strand.
GACTCCGCTCATGTCCGCAGACAGGGCCAACCCCGCCCGCCCGTTACCCGATGGTGTCAGGCAAACATGAATATAGGCGACAGGGTCTCCCGCCGGCCCGAAAAGAAATCCGACCCTGTCTTTCCGGTATAACCCGCCATACTCGTGAAGGTGCAGGGAATCATTGATTTCGTCCACAGCACACAGAACCGGCGTCTCAGGGTGTAGCCCGGTCACCAGCCACTCTGACGGACTGCCGGCCAACGTTCCCTCCAGCGCGATCGGTGTGAGTTGCTGTAGATTGACCGATGCCGCTCCGATATTCCTGACCCCGGCCTGCGCCAGCACACCGGGCACGCCGGGAATCCGGCCGAGGCGGAAGAGCAGGTCAATCTGCTCCTTGCCAAAGCGAAGCGTCACCGCCGTCACCTCGGCCCGCCCGCTAGGCGTCGCCTCCTCCGCCTGCTCGGCAGGCACGGCCAACGTGCCCGCCGCCGAAACCAGCTCCTGTGTCTCTCCACCGCTCACGATTGTGGCCGAGAAGCTTCCCCGGAAATCCATCACCCCCGGCGCGGAGAACGTGAACGCGCGGCCGTCCGCGTCCAGGGCCGCGCTCACCGTCCCCCGG
>CAZXVN010000198.1:0-7351 GCA_964643945.1 uncultured Lentisphaeraceae bacterium
TTGTCTGCAGTCTTCATATCATAGTACTTCATATTCTTTTTTTTCTTTACTTCTCCGCACACCACCTCGATGTACACGGCTCTGAACACTCTTTCCCTACACGACGCTCTTCCGATCTTTGTGAAGCGCGACGGCGACGAGGTCGAGGTGCGGGTCCATCCGACGCTGGTGCCGCTGACGCACATGTTGGCTTCGGTGAGTCATGTGTTCAATGCGGCGATGGTGCGCGGCGACCTGAGCGGCGACACCTTGTATTACGGGCGCGGAGCGGGACGTGAGCCTACGGCGAGTACGGTGATCGGCGATATCGGCGATATCGCGCGCAATCTGATGGCGGGCAAGTCGCGTTACCGGCGCGGCGTGTGCGTCGCGAACGAGGGCCATTTCCATATGCGTGCGGCGGACGATATTGTGAGCCGCTATTATGTGCGGCTGATGGTCCTCGACAAGGCGGGTTCGCTGGGCGTGATGACGGCGATTTTGGGTAAGCGCGGAGTCAGCATTCTGGCTGCCACTCAGAAGGCGCAGCCCGAGGAGATGGAAAATGCGGGGTACGTGCCGGTCGTGATGCTGACGCATGCGGCGAAGGCTGCGGAGATGGATGCGGCGTTGCGCGAGATTTGCGCGGCCGGCGTGTTGAATGAAGAGCCGGTGAAACTGCGGATGATTTGAGAGTGGAAACTCGGAACTGGAAGCTGGGTAAACAGGATACGGTTCCGATTGTCTGGAAAGCGCTTTGAGGAGGAAGGATGAAGGTTTGTAAGTTCGGCGGTTCGTCGGTCGCCAGTGCGGAGCAGGTGACCAAGATTATAGATATTGTGCTGGCAGACCCGGAGCGGCGGATCGTGGTGGTCTCTGCGCCGGGCAAGCGCAATCCGACGGACGCCAAAGTCACGGATCTGCTGATCGCCTGTGCTGAGTTGGCGTTGGCGGACAAGGATGTCGAGCAGTCGCTGGCGTTGATCGTGGAGCGGTATGCCGAAATCCAGCGTGAGCTGAAACTTCCTGCGGGCATCACGGCGGAAATCGAAAAAGACCTGCGCTTCAGGCTGGCGGGCGATACGTCGCACCGCGGCATTTTTCTGGACTGCATGAAGGCGGCGGGTGAAGACAACAGCGCGAAAATCGTGGCGCAGGCGTTTCAGGCGCGCGGCGCCCAGGCGGTCTATCTTGACCCGCGTGACGCGGGCCTGTTCCTGACCAACGATTTTGGCAACGCCCAGCTGCTTGAGGAGTCGTACCCGTTTTTGGCCAAGACGTTAAAAAACCGCGCCGAGATCGTGATCTTTCCCGGCTTTTTCGGCTACACCCAAGACGGGAAGGTGGCAACCTTTCCGCGCGGCGGTTCGGACATCACGGGATCGATCTTGGCTGCGGCGGTGAAGGCCGACGTGTATGAGAACTTCACCGACGTGGACTCGGTGTATCCGGTTGATCCGCGTCTGGTGCCGGCGGTGAAGGCGGGCATTCCGGTGATGACCTACCGGGAGATGCGCGAGCTGTCGTACGCGGGCTTCGGCGTGTTCCACGACGAGGCGGTGATCCCGGCGGTGAAGGCGGGGATCCCGATCAACGTGCGCAACACCAACCGACCGCAGGAGCCGGGAACCCTGATCGTGCAGTCGCGCCACGTGTTGGCGGGCAGCGTGGTGGGCGTGGCGAGCGACGACGGGTTCTGCAACATTTTCGTGGACAAGTATATGATGAACCGCGAGATCGGGTTCGGGCGGCACCTGTTGCAGATCCTGGAGTGGGAAGGCGTTTCGTATGAGCACATGCCCTCAGGCATTGACAACGTGTCGGTGGTGATCCGTGACAAGAATTTCGACCCGGCGTGTGAGAAGCGCGTGGTTGAGCGGATCAAACGCGATTTAAAACCCGACGCCGTGCTGGTCGAACGCGGATATGCGCTGGTGATGGTGGTCGGCGAAGGCCTCTATTATACGGTGGGCATGGCTTCCAAAGCTACCCAGGCGCTGTCGGCCGCGGGCGTGAACATCGAGATGATGAACCAGGGTTCGTCGGAGATCAGCATGATGTTCGGTGTCAAAGCCGAACAACGTGCCCAGGCTGTTCAGGCGTTGTATCAGGCGTTCTTCTAAGATGAGCACAAAAGCCAAAGTCTTCCTGTATGACACCACCTTGCGTGACGGGGCGCAGGGCGAGGGCATTTCGTTTTCGGATGTGGGCAAGGTGCGTTTCGCGCACCTGCTGGACGATTTCGGCATCGACTATATCGAGGGCGGGTACGCGGGCTCCAATTCGCGCGACCGCCGCTTTTTTGAGGACATCCGCAAAGAGAAGCTGACCCATGCGCGCATCACGGCGTTCGGCAGCACACGTCGCGCGGAAGCGGAGGCCCAGGGCGACCCGCAGCTCGCGGGGTTGCTGGCGATGGACACGGAGTGGGTGACGATCTACGGCAAGTCGTGGCGGCTGCACGTGAAGGACGTGTTGCGGACGACGGACGACAACAACGTGCAGATGATCGCCGACACGGTGGGGTTCCTCAAAAGTGCGGGCCGGCAGGTGTTTTTTGACGGGGAGCATTTTTTCGACGGGTACAAGGATGATCCCGCGTATGCGTTGCGCGCGATCGGTGCGGCGGTGCGCGAAGGCGCTGTGGGCATTGTGCTTTGCGATACGAACGGCGGCTGTTTGCCGCACGAGGTGTTTGAGATCACGCGGCAGGTGTGCGAGACCTTCCCCGGCGCGCAGGTCGGCATTCATACGCACAACGACAGCGGGCTGGCGGTGGCGACTTCGTTGGAGGCGGTGCGTGCGGGTGCGCGGCAGGTGCAGGGCTGCGTGAATGGGTACGGTGAGCGCACGGGCAACGCCAACATCGTGAGCGTCATCCCGTTGCTGGAGCTGAAGATGGGCTTTTGCTGTGTGGGCGGGGCAAACCTGATGAAACTCCGCGAGGTGTCGGTGGTGACCGATGATCTGGCGAACCAGCGCGCAGACCCGCGGCAGCCGTTTGTGGGGCGTTCCGCGTTCAGCCACAAGGCGGGGGCGCATGTGAACGCCATTCAGAAGAACCCCAAGACCTTTGAGCACATCGAGCCCGAGCAGGTCGGCAACCAGCGGCACGTGCTGGTCTCCGAGTTGTCGGGGAGCGCGAATGTGCTGATGAAGGCGGCGGAACTCGGCATCGACGTGGCCACGCTGGACAAAGCGGCCACGCGGAGGGTTCTCGACGAAGTCAAGCGGCGCGAGAACAAGGGTTACTCCTATGAATCGGCGGACGGCTCGCTCAAGATCCTGTTGCAGAAGGTGCTCAAGACGCACACGCCGTTTTTTGAACTGGAAGGTTTTCGCGTGATCGTGGAAAAGCGCGGGCGCGAGGAGCCGTGCCTGTCCGAGGCGACGATCAAGGTCAAGGTGAACGGTGAGACCGAACTCACGGCGGGCGAGGGGCAGGGTCCGGTGGATGCGCTCAACGCCGCGTTGCGGTCTGCGCTGACACGTTTTTATCCTGAGATCGAACACGTTCTCTTGACCGACTACCGGGTGCGCATTCTGGATCCGCAGGAGGCGACGCGGGCGATGACGCGTGTGCTGATCGAATCGGGCGACGGCATCCGGCAATGGGGCACGGTGGGCGTTTCCGAGAACATCATCGAGGCTTCGTGGCAGGCGTTGTCGGACAGCGTGGAGTACAAACTTTACGAAGACCGGGCGAAGTAGGTCAGAGGCGCGCCGAGGCTGTCGTGGCGGCGTGATCCTGAGAGGGCGAGGCTGGGCAGCGGAAGGTGCGGGGCTCATGGGGCCAATAGTAAACCGTCGCTACGGCCACGGCGATGCCGACGAGCATGCCGGCGAAGACTTCTTTGCGCGTGTGTCCGATCAGTTCTTTAAGATGGATGTGTCGCAGCTTGTGTTGTGTGAAAAGCTCTTCAATCATCAGGTTCAAGATTTTGGCCTGATGGCCGGCGGCGCGTCGGACGCCGGCAGCGTCGAACATCGTGATGGCGGCGAACCCCGCCGCGAGCATGGTGATGGGGGCGTCGAAGCCCTCCGTCAGCCCGATCGAGGTGCAGAGACCGCAAACCATGGCGGAGTGGGCGCTGGGCATGCCGCCGGTGCTGAGCAGGTAGCGGAAGTCGACCTGCCCGGTCTTGACAAGCCCGGCGGTCATTTTTATCATCTGGGCCAACGTCCAGCCAATAAAGGACGACCAAAACCACGGCGTGGTGAAAAGGTGGATGAGGGTGGGGTCTGCGATCATGTTAGACGCTGCTTGTTATGGGCGCTTGGCGACAGCCCCCAAGGTCCATCAGCGTGTCCGTATTATGACATGGGTGTTGGGAGACTGGCAAAGGTTTTCTGGCGGCTGTGGGCGGCAACAAAGAAAGCACGCGGTTTTTTGTGTTTTTATCAAAGTGATGAAGTTTTTTTGTTTCTGTATTGCAATCTTAGCCACGGCGGATTAAATTGTGTTCGTTAAATGGTAATCGGTGTCAAGACGTGCGACACTTGTTTTGATCATGGAGGACGTCAAGAATGAAAAGAATGTTATGTGTTCAGGAGCGTGCCACGGGTTGCGTGGTGATGACCCTTCTTTTGATGGCGGGCGCGGGGTTGGCGCAGATCGTGCAGCCCGGTCAGCAACGTTTAACGCCGAGCGTGGGTCAGCCTGCCGCCGTACGCGGAGGTGAGAAGAGCGAGGCGGTCGAGATCAGGCGGATGCCGCCCCCGAACAAGACCGCGATGGTGCGGGCCCCCGAATTCACCTACAATGTGCAGAACACCATGCCCCGTGTGACCAAAAAACCGCGCGAGTGGGCTTTGTTCGAGGTGAAGTACGAAAGCGCCGCCAAGTGGACGGACGAACTCACATTCAGTTACCATGTGATGACCAAAGGCAAAACCGAGGAGGGCCGGGATGCTTACAGTTATTACACCGCGACCCTTCGGTATGTCGATATCGCCAAAGGTGAGCATATGAGTTGCGTGGCGATCCCGCCGAGTCAGATAGAGCGTTATGGTGAGCCGGTCGCGGTGGCGTTGGAGATTACGAACAAAGAGGGCAAGGTGTTGGACAGTAAGTCTGAGGCCCTCATGGCATTGCCGAAGGAGTGGTGGAAAGACAGCAACGTGCTTGACAAACCGCAGGTGACCCGTCGGAACGGGTTGATTGACCGTTCGAAGACCCCGTTCGCGTTGATTAACGTGGACGATTATGAGGTGGTGCAATAGTGTTCTCTTCTGACCGTATTCTTGCGCTCAACGTTGGCGCGAGCAAGATTGTTTTAGCAGAATACCTCGTCAAAAGCGGCCGTCCGCCGGAGTTGCTGAACTACGGCATGGCCGTTTTGAATGAGGATCCTGATGTCGAAACCGGGACGGGGGCACATCTGGTCTCCGCCATCCGCGAGGTCATGAAGACGCACGGGATCCGCCCGGCGCCGTTGATGTTGGCCCTGTCAGGGCAGATGGTTTTTCCCCGTTTTGTGCGGTTGCCGGCCGTGGGCGATGACAAGTTGTTGCAGATGGTGCGGTATGAGGTCGAGCAGAACGTCCCGTTCCCGATCGACGAGATCGTGTGGAACCACCAGTTCATCGGCGACGCTTCGTCGGGTGAGCAGAGCGCGATGATCGTGGCGGCGAAAACCGAAAGCGTGCGCGAGATCACGGATCGCGTGCTCGAAGTGGGGCTGGAACCTGAGATTGTGGACGTGGCCCCGATGGCCCTCTACAACTGTCTGCGTTACAACTACGCCGACTTGAGCGGATGTACGGTGTTGTTGGATATCGGCTCGCGTTCGACGAATCTCATTTTCGTTGAGAACGAGAAGATCTATAATCGCTGTATTCCCGTGGCCGGCAACGCGATTACGCAGGAGTTGGCCAAGAGTTTTCAGATCCCGTTTGCAGAAGCCGAGGAGCTGAAGTGCGAACGTGCGTTTGTGGCCTTGGGGGGTGTGTATACGACCGAGGATGAGACCTCAGAGCGCATCTCCAAGATCGTCCGCAATGTGGTGACGCGCCTGCATGCGGAGATCAGCCGTTCGGTGAATTTCTATCGCAGTCAGCAGGGGGGGAGCGTGCCGGTGCGGATGTTGCTGACCGGCGGCTCGTCGATCTTGCCACATCTGGACACGTTCTTCCGCGAGAAACTGCAGGTCGAGGTTGCCTATCTCAACCCGTTCACGAACGTCGGGTTGAGCAACCGTATCAATCGCGAAAAGGTCGGGGTCGATGCGTTTGTGTTGGCCGAGACGGCGGGGTTGGCCCTGCGGCGATCTTTGGCTTGTCCCGTCGAGATCAATCTGATGCCGCCGGAAATCGTTAAAAGCAAGTCTTTCAAAAAGCGGATTCCTTTCTTCGGGCTGGCGGCGGCGGGTGTGTTGCTGAGTCTCGGCATCTGGACGATGTACGAGAAGCAGATGCAAAAGCTGTACTCGTTTCAGAACGAGCAGGTCGCCGCCAAATTGGCAACGTGCAAGACGAAACTGGCCGTTCTTGTCAAGGTCGAGAAGTCGAAAGCGAGTGTTCAGCGGAAGGCCGACGCCGTACGGAACGTGATCCAGGAAAGGACTGCGTGGCTGAAGCGGATCGACGCGATACGCAAGAGCCTGTTGGATGGTATGTGGCTGACGGAGATGGTGTCTGTGAAAGACGCGAACGGCGGGGTCATCGGCGTTCGCATCGTGGGCCGCGGCTGGGCAGACAAACTCAAAGGGATCGAAGAGAAGGCAAAGGCTGCTGGACGCACGGCTACGGCGGTCGAGGAACTCCGCGACCGGCTGAAGACCCAGCCGGTGTTCGGCAAAGAGGCGAAGAACATCAAGATTGTGGGGGTCAAAGAGATCGAGGCGTATTTGATTGAATTCACAATCGAGGCGGCGTTGGTGACAACAGCCGATCCGAAGGATGCGATTGCACGATGAAACGTCATCAAATTACTTGGGTTATCTGCGGTGTGCTCATGGCGGCAGTCTGTCTGGGAGTGGGGGTGTTCCTGTTCTCGGCGATGAGGGCCAAGAATGTGGCGGCGGAAGAGCGCAACCAGAATTATGAGGAGTTGCAAAGCATCTATCAGGCGAAGGTTTTCCCGAGCCAAGAGAATGTCTTGCGGGTCAGCGAGGATCAAAAGGCGCTGGAGGCGTGGCTGGTCACGGCGTCGAATCTGGTCCACCAAGGGGATTTGCAGATTACGAAGAAGAGCCCGACAGGCTTTAAGCAAACGCTGCAGGCGACCGTTCGCAAGTTGTCATCCCGGCCTGGCATGATCAAAGGGAAAGGGGCTGCTGCCGAGTTTAACTTCGGGTTCGACAAGTATCTGGGCACGTCGGACAGCCTGCCCGATCCGGAACATGTGGAGCAGCTTTCGCAGCAGCTCACG